>JBDTTM010000005.1:0-29543 GCA_039930605.1 Bacteroidota bacterium | reverse complement strand
AGTGTGATGTATGCAAATGAACGGCAGCAGTTCGGCAGACCGATTTCGAAATATGGTGCTATCCGTTACAAACTTGCTGAGCAGGCAATCAGGACCTATGCATGTGAAAGCGCCATTTTCCGTTGCAGTAAAAATATTGAAGATGCCATCGGTGAATTGATTGCCTCCGGCATGGAAGAAGGCAAAGCCAAGTTGAAAGGCGTGGAACAGTTTGCCGTGGAAGCCGCCATCCTTAAAGTGAATGGCAGCGAAGTGCTGGATTATGTAACAGATGAAGGCGTTCAGATATATGGAGGAATGGGATACAGCGCAGATGCACCGATGGAACGTGCTTACCGCGACTCTCGCATCAACAGGATTTTTGAAGGTACCAATGAAATCAACAGGATGTTGACGGTGGACATGATGCTGAAGCGCGCCATGAAAGGCGAACTGGATTTAATGACGCCTGCCACTGCTGTTGCGAAGGAAATGATGAGCATTCCCGATTTCAGTAATGGAGAAGACAAACTTTTTTCACCTGAGAAAAAATACATTTCTAATTTCAAAAAGGCAGTATTACTTGTTGCCGGTGCAGCAGTGCAAAAATTGATGATGCAGCTGGCGAAGGAACAGGAAGTACTGATGAACATTGCAGACATGATGATTGACTTATACATCGGTGAATCGGTGTTGCTGCGTACTGAGAAACTCGTTTCCATTCGCGGAGCAGAAAACTGCAAAGAACAAATTGAAATGGTGCGTGTTTTTTTAGCTGATGCATCCGACCGCATTCACAAAGCCGGCAAAGATGCTATCAACTCTTTTGCCGAAGGCGATGAACAGCGAATGATGCTGATGGGCATTAAACGTTTTACAAAAGTTGCTCCCCTTAATGTGAAGGAATCCCGCAGAATTATTGCAGCGAAACTTATCACAGAGAACAAATATTGTTTTTGAGATTCGTTGGGGAAATCGAGTACATTTAGTATTATTCATTCTAGTTTCCCTTTAACCACATAGGCCACATATTAAAACCTATGTTGTATTTCTATGCATCCTATGCATCTATGTGTTTCAGTAATTTTTTTTCACCAACAAGTTTATCTCAATTTCGATATTGTATTTGACTCCCTCATAGTCTATCAATTTGCCCGACAATGCTTACTCTAATTCAAACTTCTTCCGATGACCCCGATTTTCGTGAGCTTGTAAAACTCCTCGATGCAGACCTCGCCCTCCGCGACGGTAAAGACCATCTCTTTTTTGCACAGTACAATAAACTTGACACAATTAATCATGTTGTCGTGGCTTATTTTGATAATGCACCTGCAGGTTGTGGCGCCATCAAAAAATATGATGATGAAACCATGGAAGTGAAGAGAATGTTTGTGAAGCCGGAATATCGTGGTAAAGGAATTGCCCGTGCAGTCTTGTCCGCGCTCGAAAAATGGTCAGGAGAACTCGGATATGCACAATGCATTCTTGAAACCGGCAAGCGTCAGCCCGAAGCAATCACTCTCTACAAAACCAGCGGCTATTCTCAGATACCGAACTACGGTCAGTATGAAAATGTGGAGACAAGTGTATGCTTTAAAAAAAGAATAGTCAGTGATTCAATTCGATGATCTCAATCGAAAGTATTATTCTGTCCCTGACTAAAACTGAAATGGATTTCTATGTTTCCTATGTTTCTATGTGTTTAATAGGCTGTTAACATACGCTATCACTATTTCCTGAGAATCAATACATCCCTTGCAACCCTGAATCCATCCCCCAGCGCTGCTTCCACAGTTCCTGTATCGCCGCCGATATGGTATCCTTCTCCTGCAAAGAATAAAGTATCCGCTATCGGTTCGCGCATTTCTTCTTTCAGTTTGCTGTTATTAACTACAGCGTATGAATAAGCTCCGAGCGAAAATGGATCTTTTACCCAATCGAATATTTTATGAGCGAGCAGTTCATCTTTTACATCAGATTCCGTAAGCTGAAAAATGGCAGCGAGAGATTGTATGGCGTCCTGGATAATCTCCTCAGAATTTTTATTTGATGCTTTCTCTGCAGCTGGTCCGCCAATCCATCCGGTGAGTTGGGGGATATCCTCAGGAAATTGTGTCCACCATGTTGGAATAACAGCATTCGAAAAAATAAATCCAAGTTGCTCCAACTCCTGTCCTGCTTTCAGTTGAATCTTTTTGTCCTTCCAGAAAGTTCTTTTGAAGTACAAAATAATTTTGATGACACCACCATAACCAAGCATGCTGGCAATATTCAGTTTTTCTTCAATGGCCGGAGTGAATGTCATTCCTGCTGTTGCACCTGGTGCGGAAACAAGAATTCCGATCGGTACCGTTACAATGCATATTGAAGCGGTAAAAATTTTCCCATCATCAGTAATTACTTTTACTTCATTGTTTTTCCATTGAATCTTTTTTACGACACTTGAAAGATGAATTTTGCAGGAATGGGCTTCGCAATCTTTTTGCAAAGTATCCATCAATTTGCCATAGCCGTCAGGAATCCGGAACTGGGTTTCATAATCGTTAGACCATTCATCACGAAATGTCAACACACTTGCTCGTGAAGGATTAGCGGCGTCATAACCCTGCACAAATCCCCTCACGGAACTTCTGAGTGCATCATATTTATCTTCACTGAAATAACTTGTAAGGAACTGTTCAACAGTCATATCGTGTGTCAGTTCCGATAATAGTTTGTGAAGCGTGCGTTCGTCTTCCCGGATGAAATTATTTTCTTCAGAGACGTCTCCTGTTTTAGTTTGCCAGAATGTTCCTTCAACCTGGTTATAGGGAATCGAATATTCTTTCAATAAACTTAGTGTAACAGGCAGGTCGCCATGAATAAATTCAGCGCCTGCCTCAATCGGTTTTGTAAATTCGGAATCAGTAAGTGTGCATATTCGTCCACCGATCCTGTCTCTCCCTTCAAGTATTGTAACGTGTATTCCTTCCCCGACAAGTTGTCGCGCTGCAGCCAGACCGCATGCACCGGCACCGATGATCAAAACACTTTTCATAATTTTATTCTAGTACACTACAATCTTCTCCACTGGAATTTCATTCCCACAGGATGGCTGAAGGAAATATACTTATAGGCAGAAGTGATTTTAAATCTCTATTGATGTAATGTCAATGTAATTTTTTCTCAAATCTCTTTTTTGTTCTATCAAATGCACTACCATTCCATGTTGCATCAAATTTATTCCAGAATATTCTAATAGTGGATCCTGCATTATCGTAAATAAGGATTGTTAAATCCTCAAATTGAAAGTAGATATTATTATTATCTGAATCATTAGATAACCATTTGTAATGTTCTTCAATAGCCTGATCAATTTTTGCCAGTAAAAGTAACGCCTGTTCTTTAGGTAAATTCTTGAATTTATATCCTTGGAACGATACACCAGCATCGTTCCAATAAGTTCCGAAGAAGCCTAATACCAATCCTTCTTTATTCTTGGAATCGCAATGGTAAACTAATGAGGTTAATTCACCTGATGTTGCGGACGCCAAGGGATCTATTTGAAATTGTACAATGTCATTTGATTCTCCCAATATTTCATGAATAACAAATTCTTTCGCTCGGTACAATGCTATTTCCTTGCTAAATTCTTTTGCCATAAGAGCACCAGCAACCTGCCCTATTACCGAATTGCCTAGTAGGAGAAAAAAGAATATCGAATTCAAGAGCTTCATATTATTAATCTAATTTTCCGAAGTTGAAATTAACCTCTTCGGAGTTCTGATGGGGTTTCTGAATAAAGGGTTAACTTAAATTTATCCCTTCATCTTCTCATTTAGCAAATTAAAATATTTGATGTATTTATGAAAAACCTTCGTCCGGTATTCATCAATATTGTCCTTTGCTTCCCGGGTAAGTTTATCGTTCTTGTATTGATCTAAAAAGTCATTCTCTTTTAATTTAGTTTCAATGTATTTGTCGCTCATCAAAACCAATTCTCCTGTCAACGTTTCAGAGTGATAATCGAAAAATTTATCGAGCGAGTTTCTTCCGAAACACAAGCTACCGTCTTCTCTTTTATACACATAGCCTTCTCCATATTGTACATAATAAAATCAATGCAACAGAAACGAATATTCCCTGTATAGTAGCAAACCAAAAAATGGTTGTCCAGGGATCGAATGATGGTTGCCGCATGAATGGTAAATGTAGGATATTAATGAAAAGAAAAGGGGGGGTGTTTGCAGAATGTCGTAATCTTTTGACAGGAAAGTATAATACTTTATGTTCTTAATTAGTTCATATTTGTTGCCATTTTACCACGAAAATTAGTTCTATGAAGTTTGTTATTACGAACATGGTATCTCTCCGGTGCAAAATTCTTGTTGAGAAAGCAGGAAAAAAAAGCGGCTTGCACCCTATTATTATTGAATTAGGAGAAGCAGAAATCAAGGGAATATTTAAACCTGCTCAACTGAACCTGTTTAAAAAATTGCTTGAGGATACGGGCCTGATAGTAATGGATGACGACAGATCGAAATTAATCAGCAGCATAAAGGAAATTATCTATGAAATGATTTATTCGGGTAAGGAATATCCGAAAATTAAATATTCACTTTACCTGGAACAGAAATTAAAAGTGAAGTATGTAATTCTTAGCAAACTTTTCGCTGCCGTTAAAGGTACTACCATAAATAAATATATTGTAAATAATAAAATGGAGCGCGTAAAGGAACTCCTGACCTATGATCATTTATCTCTCACCGAAATAGCCCACCAGATGCGCTACAGCAGTGTGTCGCATCTTTCCTCACAATTCAAAAAAACTACCGGGTTATTGCCTTCACATTTTATCAGGCTAAGGGAAGAAAGAAAGGATATGTTGGCAGAATTAGAAAAGAACAAGAAGGGCAGAATATCATCAAAAAGTTAAAAAAAATAATTGGATATTTATGAATTATCCTAATATATTACTTGCTGAAGACGATGAAGATGATCAGCGGTTTTTTCTTGATGCATTGCAGGAACTGAATCCTCACGTGCAATGTACAGTTGCCAATAATGGAGTGGAAGTATTTAATATTCTTCTGCTGAAGCCACCACCGCCATCTCTTATATTTCTGGATCTGAATATGCCCCTCATGAATGGTATTGAATGTCTAAATAAATTGAAGGCTACAGAGATTTACAGGCAAATTCCTGTAGTGATTCTGACAACCTCAAATAATAGAATTCATAAAGAAGAAACTGAAAAACTTGGAGCTGATCAATACCTGATTAAAGCCAACAGCTTTCTTGCATTGAAGGAAGATCTGCGAAAAGTAATTCAAAACAAATTAGGCTGCATTTCTTCATGAGAGCGGCACGACCGGTCTTGAATTAAAAGGTAGAATCCTAAAGTACGCAAGAATAATTTTTGAATTTGGCTACGGGAACGTAAGATAAAGTCATCAGGACTAAATAATTCCGGTTTCATTATGATTAGTCTTATTGATCGCATGGAATAAAGACGATCCACCTGCATCCACAAAAGTTAAAATCAACTTCACTGGCTGATTCCTGATTTCTCTGAGATATTATTGAGTTTCCGAGTATCATTCCACATCGATTCCCGAATGAGGGAATGATAGTCGGACTACTTTTTGTCATAATCCGAATTGCAATTGAGTTGAAGAAGAAAAAGTTTAAAACGTCCGCTGTATAAATCTATGAGTCAAGCGTAAAAGATGGAAACATTGTCATGACTGTGCGTCCAAGAAATGATGATGAAGCAAAATATTTTGAAGATAAATGGCGGGCAAATAAAGGAGAAGATATTTATACTGGATAAGTAGAATTATCTTCTGAAATAGAAAAGCCTGTTCTAAAAATAATTGGAACAGGCTTTTTGAATTATTTACTTTTTCTAAAACTTTCAAATAAACAAAAAATCGCATTTTTTTGAAAATGAGGAATGATGCCCATTTCATCGGCAATAATGTTTAGTAGCTGAGAGAACTCTTTGTGGTTATGCAGGTAATCAGTGGACATTTTGTATTTCTGACAGTTGAAGGTGTGGGGTCAAAAGAGATTTGGCGCGCACACTCCCAAATTCTTTGAGTGCCCGTTTCAACTTTTTGTGATCCATTGTTTTTACTTTATCCAAAACATTCTTCAAAACAAGTTCGGAATCTTCAGCTATTTTATCTAAGTTATTGACAAGGTCAACAAACAAAAATTCCGGTGTGGCTTTTTTGGGAAAACGA
Source organism: Bacteroidota bacterium (assembly GCA_039930605.1). Taxonomy (GTDB): domain Bacteria; phylum Bacteroidota; class Bacteroidia; order AKYH767-A; family 2013-40CM-41-45; genus JAPLDB01. The sequence continues at coordinate 23,337 of JBDTTM010000005.1, read as the reverse complement.
TGTTTTGCCAGGAATGTGAAGGTCTTACCGCCCAGCTTGAAATCTCCATGTCTTTTGTGATTGTAAACTACTTGTTTGTTGTATAGCTGTGTCGTACCCACTCCAAGACTGTTATAATCATTTGGAGAAGTAATAAGGAAATAATCGTCTTTTAAAAAATTACGGACAAGCGTTGCTTCATCTGGAGGAGTATTTCCAAAGACGCTTGTGTTCGGATAATAGTAAAGCCCGGTCGCAAGCTTTTGTAAGGTTCCATTTTTTACCAGCGTTACGACATGGCGATCTACTGCATTAGACCATTGAGCAAGATCAGAACGCCTATATACCTCACCACGTTTAAGGTGACTTTTGAATTCGGTGACTTTTGACATTGTTTTACCTTTCTACTATAAATGTAATACAAAAGGATGCAGTATGCAAGTAATATAATTGAAAATTCATGCAATATTTATTATAAAATGTTGAATTTATGCACTTTATCAATGTTTCAAAAAATGACTAATTTTTAGGAAGCTAACGGCTTGACCAATCTTAAAATGGTCCCTTAGACCCTTTTTTCCTCAGGATTTTCCCGCAGATCAAAATTTCAACCTGCAAACATTACTTGCGAGCCTTCGCGAGCACAAGGTAATAATGATGCAAAATCCATTTTTGCGGAGATTAAGCGCCTTATTCTCCGCAAAACATGCGGAGAATAAATTGACTTTGCGGAGAATAGCTGCTATATTTGTCGCATAATCTGCGGAGAATAGCAATGTACATCTATCAAATCAAAGACTGGCCTTATTTCATTTGGGACGCTCCCCGGCTGGCAGGTCTTGTTTCAGCCATTCGTCACCGTCAAGGGCGCTTAATTGGTCGCATGGAGGGCTTGGGCTTTTCATTGAAATCGGAAGCCGTTCTGGAAACATTGACCTTAGAGGTCATTAAATCAAATGAGATCGAGGGCGAAATCCTTGATCCTGATCAAGTACGTTCTTCCATCGCCAGACGTTTAGGGATGAATATAGTAGGCTTGGTTCCAAGTGATCGCCACGTTGAAGGAGTTGTCGAGGTTATGCTTGATGCCACACAACAATTTATGAATCCTCTTACTGAGGATCGGTTATTTGGATGGCATGCCGCATTGTTTCCAGGTGGGAGATCAGGCATTCAAAAAATAACAATTGGTGGGTGGCGAAATTTAAATGATGAACCCATGCAGGTTGTATCCGGCGCGATGGGTAAGGAGAAAGTCCATTTCCAGGCGCCTGCTGATAAACTCATCCCTAAGGAAATGAGTGCATTCCTGAAATGGTTCAATTCCAATTCCGAGCCCGATCCACTATTAAAAGCCGCAATAGCTCATTTATGGTTCGTCACCATTCATCCCTTTGAAGATGGCAATGGTCGCTTGGCCAGAGCTATTGCCGATATGCAGCTAACAAGGGCTGATGGAATTCCTCAGCGATTTTATAGCATGTCGGCACAAATACGTTTGGAACGGAAAGAATACTATGAGATTTTAGAGCAAACACAAAAAGGAACACTTGATATTTCATTGTGGCTTGAATGGTTTTTAATTTGTTTGGATCGCGCTCTTACTGCTGCTGAAACAACGTTGTCCTCTGTATTATACAAGGCTCATTTTTGGGAAATGCTCTCGAAAAAAACAATCAATGAGAGGCAAAGAATTGTAATCAACAAATTGCTTGATAAGTTTGAAGGAAAACTTACGACATCCAAATGGGCGAAGATTGCGGATTGTTCTCAGGATACAGCATATCGAGATATTCAAAATCTTATGGATCAAGACGTACTCATAAGAGAAGTGGGTGGGGGACGAAGCACAAATTATACTTTGAAAGAAATCAAATAGCTTAACGCTTCATCACTTGAATAAAGGATAGATGCAAATACCAAGAACGCAAACTTAAACCTGAATACAAGAGATTTTAAGGGAAATAAACTCATGAGCAAAATTCATTACTTCCAGCGATATGATAGCAAAGAAAATTGGGTGACAGGGGGTTAACATTATTTTAGCTGTAATTCAATTCGGAGTTACTATTTACAATTGGATGAAGCGAGGGAAAAAGATAGCTTTTTAGATTCTTTAATAAATACTTTTGCTCATATTTTGTTTAATTATGTAGATTTTTACCTTTGACGGGTATGACCCCAAAGGATACCGCCAAAGCAAAAATTGAAATACTTGTTGAGCGCTTTACCGGCCAGTTCGAATCCTACAAAAAAGATTATAATGAAACGGCAACCCGCAGAGATTTCATTGACCCATTCTTTAAATCTTTTGGTTGGGATATGGACAATGAGCAGGGTTATGCAGAAGCTTACCGGGAAGTAATTCATGAGGACAGGATTAAAATAAGTGGAGCAATGAAAGCCCCGGACTATTCATTCCGGTTAAGTGGCGGCAAACGTTTATTTTTTGTGGAAGCAAAAAAGCCATCTGTATTTGTAAGGGATGAAATTCCTCCAGCTTACCAAATTCGGAGGTACGGTTGGTCGGCCAAACTTCCTATTTCAATTATAACAGATTTTGAAGAGTTCAGTATTTACGATTGTACCAAGAAACCAAACCCTGATGATAAGGCATCAACGGCTCGCATTAAATATTTAACGTTCAATGATTACATTAAAGAATTCGATTTCCTGTATGATACATTTTCACGGGAACAAGTTTTAAAAGGTAGCTTCGATAAGTTTGTAAAGAGCGACACTTACAAGAAAGGAACTGCAACCGTTGATAAAGCATTCCTTCAGTCGTTGGATTCATGGCGTACATACCTTGCTACTTCAATAAGCTGGAACAATAAGAACTTAAACGAGGATGAAATCAACTTTGCGGTTCAACAGACCATTGACAGGATAATCTTTCTTCGCATTGCTGAAGACCGCTCGGTTGAGCCTTATGAAAATTTAAAGCATACAATTAAACAAGGTGATTTTTATCGCAATCTTTTTGACCTGTTTCGCAATGCAGATGAAAAATACAATAGCGGTTTATTTGATTTCAAAAAGGATAAAATCTGCAAAGACCTGAAGGTTGATAATAAGGTATTGAAGAATATTATTTCCGACTTGTACTATCCACAATCACCTTACGAGTTTAGTGTTCTTTCAGTTGAAATCCTGGGGGCAGCTTATGAGCAATTCCTTGGTAAGGTAATACGTATTACACCTTCGCATCAGGCAAAAGTTGAAGAAAAGCCAGAGGTTCGTAAAGCCGGGGGCGTGTACTATACACCGCAATACATCGTCGAATACATTGTAAAGAATACGGTCGGCAAATTGGTTGAAGGCAAAACACCAAAGCAGGTTGAGAAAATAAAAATTGTTGACCCCGCTTGCGGTTCAGGTTCATTTTTAATTGGTGCTTACCAGTATTTATTACAATGGCATAAGGATTACTACAGCGATGGAGGAAAGCTTTCCAATGGCAATAAGATTAACCCGCTAACTCCTCAAGGTCACCTTACAACGGGTGAAAAGAAACGCATTCTACTAAATAATATTTTTGGTGTTGATATTGATTTGAATGCTGTTGAAGTGACCAAGCTTTCACTTTTGTTAAAGTGTATGGAAGGCGAAACGGAGGCAAGCATTGCAACGCAAATGAAATTATTTCATGAGCGTGTATTGCCAACCCTGGACGATAACATTAAAAGCGGAAATAGTTTAGTTGATACCGATTTTTATGATTCAGTTTTGGATTTTGGCGAAGACAAAAAAGTGAAGCCGTTTAACTGGCAAAAAGAATTTCCTGAAGTGTTTAAAGCTGGAGGGTTCGATGCTGCAATTGGTAATCCCCCGTATGTAAGACAGGAGTTATTAGGTGATACAAAGAATTACTTTGAAAGTCATTACAAGGTTTTTCATGGAATGGCAGACTTGTACAGTTACTTTATTGAGAAGGGTATATCGCTAATTCATGAAAAAGGCATACTGGGTATTATTGTAGCTAATAAATGGATGCGTACAAATTATGGTGAGCCGTTGCGCAAATTTTTAAAAAATCAAACACTTCACGAAATTATTGACTTTGGTGATTTGCCGGTGTTTGAAGCTGCAACGACTTACCCATGTATTTTAATTGCAAGTAAGCCAACCAAAAGCAAAACATTCTTTCTTACGAATGTTAAGAATCTTGATTTTGATTCGCTTCAAAACTATGTAACAGAATTAAGGTCGGTTTTTAAAGTAGAGCATTTAAAGGATGAAGGCTGGAGCCTTGCCTCGGAAGGTGAACAAAACCTATTGCAAAAAATAAACAAGGCTGGTATACCATTTGAAAGTTACGTTGAAGGTAAAGTTTACAGAGGTATTCTTACTGGTTTCAATGAAGCGTTTGTTATTGATGAAGAAACAAAAAAGTCACTCATTAAACAGGATAAGCGAAGTTCGGAAATTATTAAGCCTTTTCTTGCTGGTAGAGATGTAAAAAGGTATGAACAACCTACAAGCAATAAGTATTTAATTTTTGCCAAGCGAGGTATCGAAATAAAGAATTACCCTGCTATCTACAAACATTTGGAAGCTTTCAAAAAACAACTCATGCCTAAGCCCAAGGATTTTAAAGGTAACAATTGGGAAGGTAGAAAAATGGGAGCATACAAGTGGTATGAAATTCAAGACGCAACCGATTATTATGAAGAATTTGAAACTTCAAAAATCATTTACCCAAACATTTTAAAGCGACCAGAGTTTACATTTGATGAAAAGCATTGGTATACCAATCAAAAGTGTTTCATCATTTCAAAGCCAGACAAATACCTGTTAGGGATTTTAAATAGTAGCTTGAACCATTACCTTTTTGAAAAATATTTACCAAAACTACGCGGTGGTTTTTACGAGCCGAGTTATGTGTTCTTTAAAAAATTCCCCATTAAGAAAATCAATCCCGAAAACAAGTCGGAGAAAAAAATGGCTGATTCCATTGTTGAATTAGTTAATCAAGTTTTACAATTGAATGTAGAAAAGAGAATGTCCAAACTTGAATCTGAATTAAAGCAATTGCAAAACAAGATTGAATACTGCGAGGACAAAATCAACCAGGTTGTATATTCACTTTATGATTTAACGAAGGAAGAAATTGCTATTATTGAATCTACCATTTAAAAAGTCGTTTCGGGTAGTACAACAATTTTAAGAAATGAAGCCTCTTAAATCTTAAATTTTGTGTTTTTTAGCTAAATTATCAAGTTTATTATTTTTATAATTTAGGTACATTTAATACCTTTACGCGTATAAATATAAACTATAGCTTCAATTTGTCGTAAAAATTATAATATATTGGTACTATGAGTACCGTTAATCAAACAAAAATAAACCAACTTTTATTAAGTTTACCTTCTGGAGTGGTAATGCAATCCCTTTGGCTTGTAAAACAAGGCTACAGTCTTGACCTGCAAAAGCGATACAGACAAAGTAAATGGCTCGAGTCTATAGGTCATGGTGCCATGGTGCGCGCAGGGAATAAGGTTGAGTACCAAGGCGCCATCTATGCCTTCCAAAAACAAAGTAACGTATTTATCCACCCTGGCGGCCGGACAGCTTTATCTTTGTTAGGCAAATCCCATTACCTTGAATTGTCAGGGAAGCAGGCAGTGATCTTTGGCGGCAAGGACGAAAGGCTGCCGGCATGGTTTCGCAAACATGATTGGGGTCTGAAAATAAATTATCACCAAACATCCTTCTTACCGGCTGATGCGGGCTTGACAGAAATCGAGATGAAGAATTTCTCTATCAAGGTCTCAGACACTACACGGGCAATCATGGAATGTCTTTATCTCACGCCAAAAAATCAGGAGCTCATGGAGTGCTACCAGTTGATGGAAGGCTTGAATAACCTGCGGCCGGCACACGTCCATTCGATGCTTGAAAAATGCCAGTCCATCAAAGTCAAACGCCTGTTCCTTTATATGGCTGAAAAGGCAGGTCATGCATGGTTTCAGGATCTTGATACCAAAACAATAGACATAGGTACGGGTAAGCGCAGTATTGTAAAGCAAGGTGTCTACATACCGAAGTATCAAATAACAGTTCCGAAGGAATTCGAAGCGGATGGCAAAGGAAGCATATAAGAAACAGGTCAAATTATTATTAAGCGTGCTTCCTGAAATTGCCAGGGAGACCTGCTTTGCATTACATGGCGGTACTGCGATCAATCTCTTCATTCGTGAGATGCCACGTATGTCTGTTGATATCGATCTCACTTACGTTCCTTGTGAAGAGCGGGAAACATCACTCGAAAAAATCTCCATGGCATAGGAAAGATGCAAAGCGCGAATTCAAAAAGTATTTCCCAATGCAACTATTGCTCATAAAAATGATACTTCAAAGTTGCTGATCACAGAAAAAGCTGTAGACATTAAAGTCGAAGTTAATACCGTCATTCGAGGAACGATCAGCGATCCGACTAAAATGGAACTCTGTACAAAAGCTCAAAAAGATATGCTTTTCATCTGGAATGCCTCATTAATAATACTCAAAAGTTTGTTCCTGAAAAGTTAATTAGTCATGAACAGACTATGGACCTAGTGGCAGCCGCAGCCATTGCAAAAAATGAAAAACATTAAATGGAAATATCTACTGACTTGGTAACCATAGAAAATAATAGGGCTGTTTTCTCTTTCGCGAATTATAACGTCTCATTAAGAGCGGACATTTAAAACTGTTTTTTTTCTTTTATGGGAGTATCTTGTCGGTCATTGGGCCGGTACCGCTTTTTATAAATACTTTTGATCAAACAAAACCAACACGAATGGAATTGACAGAATTACACGTCTTACTAAAAGACTTGCAAGCACTAAATAAAGAATGCGAATGGGTAGAGTTTAAGGTTAATGATTGTGAGCCAGATGAAATAGGTAAAAATATTTCTGCATTATCAAATAGCGCATGTTATCTCAATCAACAATACGCTTATCTAGTTTACGGAATAGAGAACGAAACTCATCGACTTATTGGGACAAATTTTTCAGCCAAAAGAAAGCTGATTGGAAGTCAAGAATTGGAAAATTGGTTAGCAACTCAATTAAATCCAAGAATTGATTTTAATATCCACGAATTTATTTACGAAGGTAATCACTTCGTTCTCTTTGTAATTGATGGAGCAACAAATCAGCCAGTAAGTTTCAAAGGCAAACCATTTGTTCGAATTGGCTCATACACAAAACCTTTAAGTGACCACCCAGAACGACAAAGAAAAATTTGGGCCAAAGGAAGTGAGGTTGTATTTGAAAAAGGTATTGCGAAAAAAGATGTCCAAAAGTTGGAAATTTTGAATCTCATAAATGTTAAAAAATATTTTGAAATGATTGGCATGGCATTGCCTACAGATCCAAATAGAATTATAGAAAAATTTTTGGACGACAAAATTATTATAAAAAAAGGGGATAACTATAATATAACTAACCTCGGAGCTATTCTTTTTGCAAACAATATTGATCAGTTTGATACAATTACTCGAAAATCAATTCGAGTAATTGTTTACGATGGTATTAGTAAACATAAATCTATCAAAGAGAAGGTTGGAAAACATGGTTATGCAATAGGGTTTGAGGGTTTGATCGAATATATTTTAGGCGCATTACCATCAAATGAAGTAATAGACGATGCATTGAGGAAGGTGGTTTATTTATACCCACCATTAGCAATAAGAGAATTAGTAGCCAATGCAATAATCCATCAAGACTTTAATATTAAGGGGGCATCTCCTATGGTTGAGATATACAGCAATAGGATAGAAATAACGAATCCAGGCAAACCAATAATTGATCATATGAGATTTATTGATCATAGTCCACAAAGCAGAAACGAAATTTTAGCTCGCTTCATGAGAAGGTTAAAGATTTGCGAAGAAAGAGGTAGTGGAATAGATAAGGTAGTCTTTGAATGTGAGTATCATCAGTTACCACCTCACGATACTATTGTTGGTGATAATTACACTCGAATTATTTTGTATGCTCCAAGGCCATTAGGCAAAATGGACAAGGAAAATAAAATACGGGCTTGTTATCTTCATGCATGTCTTAAAACTGTTAATGGTGAAAAAATGACTAATCAAAGTTTAAGACAGCGATTCGCGATTGCAGAACAAAATTATTCCATTGCATCAAGGATAATTAGTGATGCAAAAGAAGCAAACCTGATAAAAGATTATGACCCTGAAAGCAAGTCAAAAAAAGATGCGAAATATCTACCCTTTTGGGCTTAATTCTGTATTTTTTATGTGATGGCTATGTGATAATTCGCTCGAAAGTATTTCATTTTCGCTATTTTGAGGCATTCTTATGTGATTTCTTTAACGTTTATGGTAAACGCATGTTAAAACGTGGTGAAAATAAAGTTTGAAATTGCTTAATAGCCAAATTCTAAAATACATTTAGGATTTTTGGGGCGAATTCGTCTATTTTTTTAGTTAAGAAAAAAATAAAGAAACATTTCCTAACAACACTCATTTTAAATGATTTGTTCAGGTTTAAATTAAGAATATGTTTGGAAAAGAGTCCTAACCGTCTTTGACACTATACCACTTTAAGTAATTGTTTAATCACAAGTGTTTTAGAGGGATAATCATTAAGTTAGAGATTAATTTTTTCCCTGAGCAAATTTTCTAATGAATGCAATCCATTACTGTAATATTTTCATTCTAAGTCTAAAAGTGTCCAGCCTGGCGTGCTAAATAAAAAAATGATATCAGAACTTATTGATTCTAACTGCATCACTGTTTCATTCGTAGCGAGAGAGGGAATCGAACCCTCCACCTCAGGGTTATGAATCCTGCGCTCTAACCACCTGAGCTACCTCGCCATTTTTGTGGTTTATTTTTTTTCGGGCTGCAAATATACACGGTTCGCTGAATCAACAATGGAGTTTGATACGTGTTGTTGCCTCAATTTGCAAATAATGTCAACAATCTACTATAAAACTTAGGTTTTTTCGTGCCTTTCTTCCCGATAGCTATCCTTCGGCCGCCATAAGCTTGCTGAAGGCGCTGCGGGATTTGTAGTTTTGATTTCATCCCGCCTCTTACCTTGTACGGTCTTTTCACTTTAGTCTCATTCAGTTGTTTACCTTTGCACCGCAAATGAAAAAGCTGTTTACTCATTTCCTGTCCTTCATATTGGCTGCATCCGTGCTGTTTGCCTCTACAGGTGTAGTGATTGCTTCTCATATTTGCCATGAAAGTAAGAAGGCCGACATTACATTGTTTGAAGGACACGGGTGCTGCACAGACCTGGAAGGTAGTTGCAAGTCTTTTCCAGCTCCACAGGGTCAACTGAAGAACAATTGCTGTGAACTCACTATCAGTTATCATAAACTGGAAGTTTTTTCCCCGGGCAAAATTTCTTTGAAGCAGGTTGCAATTTCACTTCCTGTTGAACAATTCCTTTTTCAAAATATTCCGGTTCAGTCAAATGAAATACTGACTGTAAATACTGGAGAACCACTGAGCTTCCAGAGGCTCAAGCCCGGAACCAAAAACTTTCTCTTTACCATCCATACATTATTGATCTGATTTTTCAATAGGCTTTTATAGTTTATTGAATTTTTAATTTTTAATCAGATCAAATTATGTCATTTAATTTATTTCGTTTTTTATCAATCATGCTGCCTGTAATTTTAGCAGCGCAAATTGCCGACGCCCAGCAACTGAAAGGAAAAGTGGTAGAGTGGGATCAATCCATGAAAATGGAAATGCCCATTGCCGGTGCAAATGTGTATTGGCTGAATACCACTATAGGAATTAATACAGATGCAGAAGGAAATTTTTCTGTTCCGGTGAATGAACTTACCCACAGACTGGTGATCAGTTTTGTCGGTTATCAGAATGATACGATACAGGTATCACAACCTTCCTTCCTGAAAGTAACCCTGAAAAAATCTGTTGACCTCAAGGATGTAAATGTGCAGGCACGGCAGGGAACAACATCTATCTCCATGCTCAGTCCCTTAAACACAGAAAAACTGAACGAAGGCGAAATATTGAAAGCTGCCTGTTGCAACCTCTCTGAAGCCTTCGAGACAAATCCGACCATCAATGTTTCCTACAAGGATGCAGTGACAGGAGCCAAAGAAATTCAACTCCTCGGACTTAGCGGAATTTATTCCCAGCTCATGACAGAAAATATTCCGAACATGAGAGGCATAGCAGGTATCTATGGCCTCACCTTCATTCCCGGACCTTGGATGGAAAGCATACAGATTACGAAAGGTACAGGCAGTGTCGCCAATGGTTTTGAATCAACAACGGGACAGATCAATATCGAATTTAAAAAGCCGGAAGAGAAGAAAACACCACGTTTTTACCTGAATGTGTTTGGCGAAGAAAATTCAAATGCTGAGATCAATACATTTTTCAAACACAAGTTCAATAGTAAATGGAGTTCCATACTCATGGCTCATGCCAACTATATGAACCGTGTTGCAGACCGCAACCATGATGGATTCCTGGATGTCCCGCAATCCAGGCAGGTCAATTTGTACAACCGATGGAATTACCACAGTGGAAAAAAGTTAGAAAGCCAGTTCGGCATAAAATACATACAGGATGAGCGGAATGGAGGTCAAATCCATCCGGAGAATGACGATGATCCGGCAAAATATTTCATGAGCAATATCACGAATCAACGTGTGGAAGCTTTTGGTAAACTCGGAATTGTATTCCCCAAAAAGCCTTATCAAAGTATTGGCAATATTCTGCAGGTTACCTACCATGATTTGAAATCATCAATCGGACCGAAGGAATACAATGCCGTGCAGAAAACGGTCTACTACCAGAGCATCTTTCAAAGCATCATCGTCAATACAAATCACCAGTATAAATTGGGGATAGGTTACCAGTATGATTTGCTCGATGACCGTTACAACCTCGTGCCGTCTTTAGTTGAACAGCAGATCCCCGGTGCCTTTGGTGAATACACTTATTCTTATCTTGAAAAATTTAAACTAGTTGTCGGTGCCCGCGGTGATTACCACAATGAATACGGATTGATATTTACTCCACGCATGCATGGAAAATTTAATTTCACAGATAATTTAATTTTGAGATGGAGTGGAGGAAAAAGTTTCCGTGTTCCACATGCTGTTGCTGACAATATTTCTGTGCTGGCAAGTTCTAAAGAACTTTTTTTTGATGAAGCAATAAAACCGGAAGAAGCATGGAATTATGGTGTCAATCTCACCCAGCGATATACCTTGTTTTCCCATGAAGGTACTGTAAGCGTTGATTTTTACAGGACTGATTTCATCAACCAGTTAATCGTTGACCAATACACAGACGCAGATCAAATACATTTTTACAACCTGGATGGAAAATCTTTCGCAACCAGTTTCCAGGCCATGATCAACCAGGAATTGAGGGAGCAGTTGAATGTGAGGCTGGCATTTAAACGGGATAATGTGGAAGCTACCTATCATGGAATTTCAGAAGAGAAACCGTTGGTGGCACGCAACAGGGCATTGTTAAATTTAGGTTTTGAAACAAAGAACCAACATTGGCGTTTTGACTATACTGTTGTTTGGGAAGGGAAAAAACGATTGGTGAATACGATTGTAGATACGCAATACGGCAAGCTGCCTGACTATTCTCCGGAATTCTACGTGATGAATGCACAAATAACAAAAATATTTAAACGTTTTGAATTGTATGGAGGTGCGGAAAACATCCTTGATTTCAGACAGGAGCACCCAATCATAAATGCTGACAGGCCATTCAGCAATGAATTTGATGCCACACAGATCTGGGGACCAGTGGAGGGAAGAAGAATTTATTTCGGAGTTCGGTTTAGTATCAGTTAATTTAAACAACAGGAAAATAAAATGAAAAAAGTAATGATATTTATTTATGCAATTGTCTTTTCAGTTGCAGTGAGGGCCCAAACAGATACGGTGACCATTAAAACTTCTGCGCTGTGCGAACAATGCAAGGAAAAAATTGAACATGACCTTTCTTTTGAAAAAGGAGTGAAGTCGAACGTGATGAATCTTGAAACAAAAGAAGTGACTGTTGTTTACAATGCACAAAAAACAGATCCGGAAAAGATTCGCATTGCCATTACCAAAATAGGCTATGACGCGGATTCGCTTAAAGCAGTAACTAAAGCATTCGACCGATTGCCTGAATGTTGCAAGGCACCTGGTCACCACTGAGTATTGGAGATTTAATATAAAGAATACCTCACAGCTCTGCCGCGGGGTTATTCATTCTGTGGCGAATTCTTTTGATTTGAGAATTGTCAATTCCTTTTTTAGAATTACTCTCCGAAAACCTTTTCCCCGTTCAGGTAGGTTGCAATCACTTTTGTTTGCGGAATATTTTTTCCTTCCTGCCGGATAATGTCATTGTCCAATAAGACAAAGTCAGCGAATTTTCCTTCTTCAATGCTTCCTTTTTCTTCTTCTTCAAAATTTGACCATGCAGCCCAGATGGTCATTGCGCGAAGTGCATCCTTTTTCTTGATTTTATTCTCCGGCTGAAAGCCATTTTTAGGGAAATCTTTTAAGTCCTGCCTTTCTGTGGCGGCGTAAAAAGTATAAAGCGGGTTAATATTCTCCACAGGAAAATCAGTGCCGAAGGCAATTATATTGTTTGCATTGGCAAGGAGGTCATTGTAGGCATAAGCATTTTTCAAACGCTCAGGTCCGAGACGTTCTCCCGCCCAGTACATATCACTCGTAGCATGGGTGGGTTGTACAGAAGGTATGATACTGTACTTGCTGAATTCATTCAGGTCTTTCTGCTGTACAACCTGGCAGTGCTCAATTCTCCAGCGCCTGTTATTTTCAGTTCCCAGGTGTTGTCCGTATACATTCAGCATCGTATGAACCGCAGAATCTCCAATGGCATGTGTGCATACCTGGAAGCCGGCATCATGCGCTTCTTCACAGATCTTATCGAAGAATGCTCTGTCATGGAGGAGAAATCCGTAATGACCGGGTTGATCACTATAGGGTTCAAGCAAACACGCACCCCGGGAACCCAATGAACCATCGGCATACATCTTTACCGAACGCACATTCAGCCTATCTGTCTTGTATGGACCATGATCGAAAAAGTATTTGACCGTCCGCTCATCATCTGCAATCATCGCATAGATTCTCATTTTAAGTGTGCCATTTTTCTGCAGCTTGTCAATCAGTTGTATGGTATCTTTTCCAAGGCCCGCATCATCAACAGTTGTAAGTCCTGCAGCAAAACAATTTTTTTGCGCGTTAAGCAATGCCTGTACTCGCTGAGCTTCTGAATATTCCGGAATTACATTTTTTACGATGTCAACTGCATTGTCGATGAGAATTCCTGTAAGATGGCCGTCTTTGACAAGCACTTCTCCGCCATTAATTTTTGTAGCGGTGGTTATTCCGGCAAGCTTTAACGCTGCTGAATTGCATAGCACAGCATGTCCGTCGATGCGCATGAGGTAGACAGGCGTCTGCGGAAATAAAGAGTCGAGCTTTTCTTTGGAGGGATATTCCTTGAGCTCCCAGTCGTTTTGATCCCAGCCACGGCCGAGGAGCCAGGCAAATTTATTGGTGGTTGCAAAAATAGAAACCCGGTTTATTACATCGTCATATGAAGTTGTGCCATACAAATCGCACTTCAGCATGTCAATACCATATCCATAAAAATGACAATGCGCATCAATAAATCCCGGATAAAGGGGCTTGCCTTTTAAATCTCTTTTTACAGGAGCGTCATATTCTGAAAGGATATCTTCCGTGCTGCCAACTGCTTTGATAATTCCACCCCGCACCGCTACTGCTTCTGAAATGGAAAATGATTCATTCACAGTATAAACGGTTCCATTGTAAAGGATCAGATCCACCTTTCTTTTTCCGCATGAATCGAAAAGGACGATGATGATTATCGAATAGAAAATATTCCGCATATTATTTTTCTTATTTAACTTTTTCAAGAGGATTACATAATTATCTTCGTACGCAAAGAAAGGGAAAAGTTAATCGCTAACCGGAACAAAAATGATAATTGACATAGAAACACTCCGCTATCCTATTGGAAAATTTTCCGCTCCACCTTCAGTCTCAAAGGAGGATATACAAGGATGGATTCAAACCATTGAACAGATTCCTTCACAAATGCGGGAAGCAGTGAAGAATCTCGATGATGCCCAATTGGATACACCTTACCGCGATGGCGGCTGGACGATCAGGCAGGTAGTGCACCACGTTCCGGACAGCCATATGAATGCATATATCCGTTTTAAACTTGCACTCACTGAAGACAATCCTGCAATACGACCCTACCTCGAGGATCGATGGGCTGAACTTCCTGACAGCAAAAGTGCCCCAGTAGGCACATCTCTTGATCTCCTTGAAGCAATTCATAAAAGATGGGTTCTTGTTCTGCGGAACATGTCTGCAACAGATTTCAAAAGAACTTTTTTTCACCCGGAAAATAAAGTGACCCGGTCGCTTGAAATCGTTCTGAGCTTGTACGATTGGCATAGCAGGCATCACCTGGCACACATTACATCGCTGAAAGAGATTAGGGGTTGGATCTAATTGAAAAATATCGAATATCGAACAAGGAATAATGAACTTGGAAGTGAATGATTTATTTCATCATTCGGTGTTCCCGGCCTACATCGCTTTCGCATTGCTTCAGCTGAGCAAAGCTGGCTGGCTTGTTGGTTATTCGGAATTCACTCTCTTAGTGAATGACAATATCCCACCTGTAGTCCAACCAATTTAGTAGATAGAGTTAAAGTGAATGCGAAGCTTTTGTAACGAACGCTGAATCTATTGCAGTCAGACTGGTATATTTCCAGGGTAATCAGAATTTTTTCAGGACATTGATTGTTTTTTCTACCATCGCATCATCTATGTCGAGGTGCGTAACAAAACGGATGGTTTTTTTTCCTGAGAGTGCGCCTTTGATATTGTTATCAGATAAATACTTCAATAATTTTTCTTCATCGGTATCGTCCTCAACCGTGAAGGAAATAATATTGGTGTCTACCGGCAGTAATTCTTTTACAAAGCGAAGTGAGGAAATTGTTTTCCCAAGTTCTCTCGCCCTCCGGTGATCTTCTTTCAGCCTGGGAATATTATTTTCAAGGGCAAATAATCCGGCAGCAGCAATAAATCCTGCCTGCCGCATGCCGCCACCCATCAGCTTTCTCACGCGACGGGCATGTTTAATATTTTCTTTCGAAGAAATAAGCAGGGATCCGATCGGCGCACCCAATCCTTTGCTCAGGCAAAAAGAAATGGTGTCAAATAATTTTCCAATGGATACTGGTGAATCCTTCGTTTCTGTAAGCGCATTCATAATCCTTGCGCCATCAAGATGAAGCCGCAGATTATTTTTCCTGCACGCATCAGCGATCTCGATGAGAGATTCAAGTGTGTAAATGCTTCCTCCACCTTTGTTATGTGTGTTCTCAATACAAACCAAACTCGTAACAGGGCAGTGTACATTGTCCGGATTGATATTGTTAAGTATATCCTGCACAGTAATTCTCCCCCTGTCACCTTCTACCAACCGGATCGAACAGCCGCTATGAACAGCCCAGCCGCCACCTTCATATAGGTAAACGTGTGATTTTTGATCGCAGATAATTTCTTCCGTCGGCTGAGTGTGAATCTTAATGGCTATTTGATTACACATTGTACCCGACGGACAAAAGAGTGCAGCTTCCTTTCCAAACATCGCAGCTCCTTTTTCCTCTAAAGCAATGACAGTCGGATCTTCTTCATATACGTCATCACCCGTTTTTGCATTCAACATAGCATCAAGCATGGCAGGGGAGGGCCTGGTTACAGTATCGGAACGAAGATCAATGAGCATCACAGTATCTTTAGAATGTAATAGTAATGAGCCAATACCTATTGCGCGGAATTTTCATCGGTATAAATATCTTCTCTTGTTTTTGGCCTGTTGTCTTCCCGCCACACAAATCCTTTCAGGCGCAGATCTCTTGTCGGAAGTTCTTTGATCGGATAAAGAGTTCCATCCGGTTCATTAAGTAAACTGATCTGCTGTAATTTATTGTCGTTGATTCTGATAATAAGGTCGCTGCAATCTGCGCGATTCACTCCGAAATTTTTATCCTTTTTATTTTTTCCATAATAAATCGTTTGACCGTTTCCATTCACAAGAATTTGGTAAAGTTTATTGTCGGCAAAATATCCTGTCATGTTTTTTCCCCGGATCTGGTTGAAACGCAATGAATCTATTTCGCCCTGCTGCAAACTATCTGCCCGCGAAGCAATGAAGGACGAATTGACAAGGTACATCTTATCAATTTTTGAATTCGAAGTTTGAATTGTGATAGAATCCGCCGTGAGCTGGTTAAGCCCGCTCCAGAGCACAGGATCGCGGAAAAGGTGTATGGATGAATCCGCGTAAGAGTAAACCAACGAATCACATTTCCCCTGCAAATCACTCCTGAATATTTTTACATGGTGATAAGCAAACAAATTTCTTTTCCTGTTGCCACTGGTATCAACACTATGATCTGTAGAATCAACTACAGCTTTAAGTGTGTCGCCATGCATGAAAAGTGAATCATTGTCATAAATCTGGATCAGTGTGGCGTGCCCGGTTACAAAAGATGAATCCTGCAACTCATGATGCTCAGCATAATCTCCGTTGATAATGACTTTATTGGTTGAGTCATACACAGAAACGTTTCCCAACCCAATGCCAACTGCGAGGAGTCGATCATAAGTTACCGTATCGCCTCGCAATGTTTGTTCTTTTGATTGCAGGTATGAGTTGCCTGTAAAAAGCGACGTCTGCTTATCAGTGTTGTACCAACCTTTCTCACAGTAAATAAGGTTTTCATCACTACGGATATAGGTTGGTCCCATGAAAAAAGCTGTCTTTGAAGTTGTGTTATACCTGAGCGTATCACATGTAAGCCTGAACTTAGGATTGATGAGTAATACCTCCTGCTTGAAAAAAAGGTCGCGCGTATTGCTGTAATAATATCCAAAACGGCTAGTGAGTACATCATCTTCGTCTACTATATGAGCGCTGTCTGTATAATAGGCGATATCCGTTTCCATGTTGTAATCCAGGCGCTGCGTATTCAAAGTCATTTTGCGGTCCTTCATTTCCACGTCGTCAAACATCTGTGCCAGCCGGGAGTCACCTAAATAAATCATGTGTTTGCCTGTCATCGTGGTGGTATCTCCCTGGTTGATCCGCACGTGTCCGAATGCTTCCAGGTTATTGGCCTCCTTGTATAAGTAGGCACTGTCGCAAGTCATGACAGCATTTTCATGTTTGAAAGATACATTCCCCAGCAGGCGGTCAGCCCCTGCATTGATCGTATTATCGAATTCACTTACATCAGCGTGTATAAGTTCAATACGGGATGGTTTTTGTGCATAACTGAAGAATGGAATTAAAAACAGAAGGAGGAAACAACAATTTCGCGTCATAGGATGTTGACAAAGGTAGAAATCAAACAGCAGGCTGAAATTGCATTTTTAGAATGATTCTTAACCATTTAATAAAACAACGGTTAATTCTTTGTAACCACGCTATAAAATCTCCACGAATTACTTACACTTTTCTAAAATCCTGTCCCATATAGTAACCCGTAAATACCGTTTTGGTATAAATAGACTTATAAATATACAATATGAAAAGGAAAAATACCCTTTGGCTTGCATCTACATGTCTGTTGATGCTCTTCATTTATTCAAGTAAAACATATGCCCAAACTTATCAATGGGCAAAACCAGCTTCCGGACCAGGATTTGATTATGGCAATGGCATCATTACAGATGATTCGGGTAATGTGTATGTGTCGGGCCAGTTCGAATACGATTGTAACTTCGGAACCAAGACAGTTTCTACTGCCGGCCAGCATGACATTTTTATTGCAAAATACAATTCAGCTGGAACACTGAAATGGGTTAAAAGGGCAGGCGGAACCGATGGGGATGCGGGCTCAGGAATCGGAATTGATGCAGCGAGAAATCTTTACCAGGCAGGTGAGTTTGAAAAAACAACTTTCTGGACAACCAACGATTCAGCCACAGTTGGTGGAAGCAACATCAATAATATTTACCTTTCCAAGTACGATAACAATGGAAATTTCCTTTGGGTAAAAAACATGCTTTCAAATGGTGATAGCCGTGGTAAAGCATTGGTGACTGACTCTGCAGGAAATTCCTATTTCACAGGAAGCTTTTCCCGCAACTGTGCATTTGGCTCAATCAACCTTACATATTCCGGCAACTCAGATGCATTTCTTGCCAAGTTTGACAAAGATGGAAATGCTATATGGGCGAAGAAAGCAGGAGGAAGCAGCGATGATAAAGGGAAAGGTGTTGCACTTGATGGAATGGGGAATGTTTTCTTATGTGCGACCTTTACGAACTCAGCAAATATTTCAGGTCATACTGTAACTGCTACCGGAAAATACGATTCCTTTATAGTAAAGTATGATACAGCAGGTGTTTACAAATGGTCAGTCAAAGCAGGCGGTGTGGACACAACTAAAATTTCTGCCATCACCACAGACAACCTTGGCAATTGTTACGTTACAGGTTATTTTATTGATACTGCGACTTTTGGAACCACCACACTTTATTCTTTAGGCAGCTATGAATTTTTCATTGCGAAATATGATGCGGATGGAAATTTTGTATGGGCCAAACGCGGTGGAGGAGCCAACGAAGATTTCGGTCAGGGAATCAGTTACGATAGCAGAAGAAACTTAATCTATGTAACAGGTCAGTTTGATTACATGGCAAATTTTGACGGGCAGGCAGTAACAAGTGCCGGTAACCGGGATATATTTATTTCCTGTTGGGATACCAGCGGCTCAATACAATGGATCAAGACCGGAGGAGGCACACAACGTGATGCAGGGTATGCTGTTGCGAATGACACGCTCGGAAATGTTGTTGCAACAGGGTTCATGGATGTTGCAGGATCATTTGGTTCTTATAATATTACAGGGGATAGTTTGGCAGACATCTTCGTTACGAAGATTGCTCCGCCATTCGCAGTACAGCCTTCCACAGCATCTTCAAATGTTACAGCGAATGTTACCAATTGTACAGATATCAACCTGAACTGGACAACTGGCAATGGAGTTTACAGGATGGTGATTGCAAAATCAGGATCTGCTGTAAGCGCCTTTCCAACTGACGGGAGCAGCTATACTGCAAATGCAGCATTTGGAAGCGGAAGTTACCTGGGTAGCGGCTGTTACGTAGTTTATTCGGGCAGCGGAAACGCTTGCACAGTAACTGGTATGACTGCAGGCACCCGTTATTTCTTTGCCGTGATCGAATTCAATGGCAGCGGAATTCTCTCGAACTACAACACAACAACCTATCCTGTTGCAAATATTGTGGCCAACAGTTTCACTGTTAGTGGATCGTCATTGCCTACGTCAATTTGTCCGGGTTCATCGACAGTGCTTACAGCATCAGGTGGCGTGAGCTATACATGGTCACCGTCAACCGGCTTATCAGCAACAACAGGTTCGCAGGTAACCGCAACATTAAATACATCTATCACTTATACGATTACTGCTACCGATGGAAACGGTTGTAATGCAACGACCACACTTCCTGTTACGGTTAACCCTTTACCTACAGTAACACAAAGCAGTTTTACAGATGCATGTATTACGACAACTGCTGTTACACTTATAGGTGGAAGCCCTTCAGGTGGTACATATAGTGGTTCGTTTGTAAACGCAGGAATCTTTAATCCATCTACTGCCGGAACCGGATCGCATAACATTACTTATTCTTATACAGATGGAAACGGTTGTTCCAACACCGCAACTGCAAGCTTGAATGTACGTGCTTTGCCGGTGGTAACTGTAAATACACAAAACGGAATCTGCATCAACGCTTCCCCGATCGCTTTGACCGGTGGTAGTCCTGCAGGTGGGACCTATAGTGGTAGCGGAATTACAAGCGGAAGTTTTGATCCTGCAGTAACAGGCGCAGGAACACAAATTTTTACGTACACTTATGCTGATGCATTTGGTTGTGGCAGTTCAGATACTGCAACCATACAGGTCAATGCATTACCGGGAATCACTCTTACCTCTTTCACTTCGCTTTGCCAGAATGCAACTTCATTTGTATTGACCGGTGGATCTCCTGCCGGTGGAACCTATTCAGGTACCGGCGTTGTTTCTGGAAGTTTCTACCCGAACGTAGCAGGCGCGGGCACACATACGATTACCTATCAATATGCTGATGCGAACGGATGTTCTTCCAATGCAACAAATACAATTACTGTAAATGCGTTGCCTGTAGTCACGCTTGGATCTTTCAATCCAATGTGTCAGAATGCAACAGCACTTACATTGACAGGTGGAAGCCCTGCCGGCGGAACTTATTCCGGCAGTGGTGTTTCAAACGGAATATTTACACCTTCAAGTGTTGGAAATAATACCGTCATTTATAATTATACTGATGCCAATGGTTGCTCAAGTTTTGCTTCCACTGCCATTACAGTTAATTCACTTCCAACAGTTTCGATTACGCCGATGAGCCCTGTTTGTCAGAACTCCGGAACATTCGCTTTAACAGGTGGAAGTCCTGCAGGCGGAACATGGACAGGAAGTAATGTATCAGCGGGTAACTTCAACCCGGTTACTTCCGGCAGCAACATGGTAATTTATAATTACACCAATGCGAATGGCTGCACTAATTTTGCAACGACAAGTATTACAGTGAATGCAGCACCAGTGGTAACGGCAAGCGCTATTAACGGAGTTTGTGCAGGATCATCTTCATTTACTTTGACCGGTGGAAATCCAGCCGGTGGAACATGGAGTGGTACAAATGTGAGTGCAGGAACATTCAGTCCTGTAACAACTGGTTCGAATACAGTTACCTATTCTTATACAGGAGGGAATGGCTGTTCAGGATCTGCTTCAACAAATATTATGGTGTACACGTTGCCGACAGTCACCTTCGCGACATTAGCTGATTTATGTACAGGGTCATCTCCTCTAACCTTGACGGGTGGTTCTCCCGCAGGTGGAACGTATAGCGGCACAAATGTGAATGCAGGAACATTTACTGTAGGTACAGCAGGTAATTATCCAATTCAATATAATTATTCCGACGTTCATGGATGCGCAGGCAATGCAAATTCATCCATTACGGTAAATCAATCTCCGGTTGTTTCCCTGGGAATGGATACCACTATTTGCATGTACAGTAATATTGTACTGAATGCAGGAGGCGGTTCAACAAATTACCTTTGGAGCACCGGGGCGACTACACAAATGATCATGGCAGATACAACAGGTTCAGGAATCGGAACAGGAACATTTACAGTTACTGTTACCAATGCTGTCAATTGTTCAGCGAGTGACAACATCAACATTACATTTGATATTTGCGCATCAGTTGCCCAGGTGAGCGAACAACCGCCATTGGGAGTTGTTTATCCGAATCCTTTCGGCAATGAGTTTACGATTTTCACTGATGCAAGTGAACTGGGAGTACAAATCACCTTCAGCGATGTTCTCGGAAATATAATCCTGAAAAAGACACTGACCTCTGCCACAGAAACGTTATATCCTGAAGTGAATGCAGGAATTTATTTCCTGACTATTCAAAAGGGAAAGACTAATACAACCATTAAATTGGTTAAGACGAATTGAAAAACTGACAATTAATAAAATATTTTAAACAGCCGTTTGCAATCAGCAGGCGGCTGTTTTGCTTTTCAACGCCGAAAGGCCATCTTGGAAGCAGCGTTATTGTTTGAGTAGATTCATTCTGTCCTTCAATCGTACAACCGGGTATCGCTTATAACTCTTTTCAAAATAAGGAGAATGCTCATAAATATAATTGAGTTGTGCATCTCCATCTGCAGCGAATTTTGTGTCAGCTTTTTTCTTCTCTTCCAATGCTGATTTGAGAGCAGGATCATTTTTTAAAATTTCCTCCGCTTTTTCTTCAAAAACATAAGATGAAAAATATTCTTTTTGCTGCAGAATCGGATCAAAAAATCCCCATGCAAAATAGCTGTCAACACCCTGTGGTTCCAGCGTTTCAACAATGAACCTGTTTTCAGGTAGGTCGACATCTATTACATAATCACCTTTCAGGAAATGTATTTGCTGCATTTCGGCTCTCACTTTTACGTTACTGTGAAGGTGATGCCCTTCATAAGCATGCTCTCCTGTATTGTAATCATCGATATAGTAAACTTCGCAGTTAAGCGTAGTGTCTTTCGCCAGGCGCTGCATATTGATTTTGTTGATGCGAAGCTGGTCAATTACTTTTCTCCAGCACTGCGGAACAATATAAGAGAATGGCTTTTCTACAGTCACCGATTCCACATAGTGATTGTAATAGCGTATTTTCTTTTCGTAAGGTGATGATTTGTCATAATACAATCGCTGTTGTCCGGTTACATTGCTTTGTTTATGCTTTGCAGTATATCCTTTGAAAGAGATCATTTCGTAGTTTATTGTATCAAGTGTCCATTGCAATGGAAATACTTTTTTCTCTGCACAACTACGCTTTGCATAATACCGTGCATCCCGGATTTCCTCCGAATGGGCATTGGAAAACTCAAGGATGCTTTTTTCAATAGCATAAGTTGCCTCCACACGTTGAGGGAAAGGTTTCAGCATGTGGCTTTCTGTAATAAAAGAAAATGTGTTGAATAAAGCAGTATAACCTGAAGCAAACCGTGGTGTTTCCAGGAATTCAACCAATCCATCATCCGGTGTTTCGTCTATGGAATTTACATAGGGACACATCTGCACTTTTTTTTCATCCATGGAATGATATATAGCCGGTAGCATCTTTTCCTGGAGATATTTTCCTGCACCCTTCTCCAGCTTATCATGTTGCGTTGCAATCAATGTCATGGCGTATGGATAATCCGCACCGTCACTCACATGGGTATCAATGAAAACATCGGGATCCCATTCACGAAATAAAATTTGAAATGACTGCGTATTCTGTGCATCGCATTTGATAAAATCCCGGTTCAGGTCCAGGTTTTGATAATTTCCCCTGAATCCATATTCCTCAGGACCATCCTGGTTTAGACGGCTGCAGCAACCCCTGAATAGTGACCCGTCAATATTGAAAACAGGGATGATGCAAACGACCACATGTTCAAGCAGTTTTTTGTATTCGGGTTTGGTAAGCAGGTCCTCTGCCAGCTTCATGCTTGCATCAATACCATCCGGTTCACCGGGATGAATTCCATTATTGATAAGTAAGACTACTTTGTTTTTTGCCTTGATAGAAGCAGGACGCATTTCATCATCGGAGGCAATTACAAATAAACTCAACTGCCTGCCGGAATCAGTGTATCCATAACTGTACATGGACGCATTTGTAAATTGC
>JBDTTM010000004.1:0-31151 GCA_039930605.1 Bacteroidota bacterium | reverse complement strand
GGATCTTCAGAAGCTATAACAAGAATTTTACTGTCCAGTGATACAACATTCCACTCTGAATTAAAATAATAGGAACCTTCATTGTCCGGAAAATTGGAAACGTTGATATACACTTTGGTCATCGTGGTTTTAACGGAATAAGTGCCTCTGAAAATATGATTTGGGGCGATGTTGTGTTCTGTTAAAGAGTCAGAGGTGAATTTAATAATCAATGAATCACCTGTAAATTGCCAAATTTCATAAGAAGTTGAATAATATTTTCGTGTCATTACAACTTGCTTCCAGGAAAAACCAAGTTCTTTTTTGACTTCGCTTTCAGATTTAAAATATTCTTGTTTTTCACAGCCTGCAAAAGATGCGGTAAAAATCAAAAGAAGAAGAAGTTTAGTAAAGTCCTTCATGGTGGTGAAGATTAGGTTGCTGTAAAGATAAAAGAAAAAGGTATTTGAATTACCGCTTAATAGAGTTTTTTATTTTTTCTTCCGTCAACGTAGTTGAATAGCCTGCCAATAAAGGGATAATGTGGACGAATCCACCATTTGCAGTAACGAGATCGGCACCGACTACTTTATCCGGCGTATAATCACCGCCTTTTACCAGCACATCGGGTTGAATAATTTTGATGAGATCGAATGGTGTTTCTTCATCAAATAAAATAACTGCATCTACAAATAATAAAGAGGCAAGCAGATGGGTCCGTTGCTCTTCATTATTAATAGGTCGGTTTTGTCCTTTTAGTTTTTGAACAGATTGATCTGTGTTGACTCCGATAATCAGCATGTCTCCTAGGTCCGCTGCTTTGCCCAGGTAATCAATATGTCCCAGGTGAAGCAAATCAAAACAACCATTGGTGAACACGATCTTCCTGTCGCGGAACCTCCATTCGCCGAGTTTTAGGCGCAGCGATTCAGGTGTGTAAATTTTATTCTTTATTTTCTCCAGGGATGTCATTGTCGCGATTTTTATTTGCAAGAAACAACATTAAAAATGAAATACCACCCAATACAATTACGAGCAACAATTGCGAGGTGTGAAGTAGTGTTGCAAAGGCAAGCCCATCTTCCTGTGTAAGCCCGTATAATATCAATCCCTGCGAAACCAGTAAATGGTACGCACCGATTCCACCCTGCACGGGCGCTGACATGCCGAGACCACCGACTACCAGGATAAACAAGCCGGCACTCCAGCTCAATGAACTGGTCATCGGCAATGCAAAGAATGCCAGGTACGCCATGAAAAAATACATCACCCAAATCAACACGGAATGAAAAAGAAAAGCCCACGGCCGCTTGAGTTGTCCGATGGAAAGCAAACCATCCACCAGTCCTTTTATCAAAGTGATAAGTTTTGATTCACCTTCTGACTGCCTGCTTTTTCTGATAAACCAAATGATCACACTTATTAATACGATCAAAGCAACAAGGACAACTGTAACAAATAATGCTGATTGCATATACAGGTTTACCTTTTCACGGATGGGTGTAAAAATGGTATCCATCAAAAAATTTCCGAGTCTGTCGTATTCTACAATCGCAGTGAGGAGCAGGCAAATCAACAATGAGATCACATCGATGAGGCGCTCCACAATTACGGTACCTAAGAGACTGTTGAATGGAAGTTTTTCCGCTTTACTTAGCGAGCCACAACGCGAGACTTCGCCCAATCGCGGTACTGCCAGATTTGCAAGGTATCCGACCATGAGCGAATACAAGGTGCTTGTGAATTTGGGTTTGTAGCCGAGCGGTTCAATCAGCAGGTTCCACCGGTATGCCCGGCTGAAAAAAGCCACCAGGGAAACAAACACCGAAGCCAAAAGCCAGAATACATTGGCATGGGATATTTCTTCAATTGTTCTGCTGACGTCCACACCTTTAAAAGCAAGGTATAGCAATCCAAATGCAACTGCTAACAGCAAAATGTATTTAATGGCGGAGAGGAAGTGTTTATTCAAAATAGAAATTATGACTTCAGTTTATTTCCTGCGACAGGAAAAACGATAACAGGAGAAAATTTCTTCGCATCTTCAAAATCCATTGTAGCGTATGAAACAACGATTACGATATCACCAACTGCTACACGCCTGGCAGCAGGTCCGTTCAGGCAGATTTGTCCGCTGCCACGAGCACCTTTTATCACATAGGTTTCGAAGCGCTCGCCATTATTCACATTCAGTACTTCTACTTTTTCATTTTCAATCATGTTGGCAGCAATCATCAGGTCCTCGTCAATGGTAATGCTTCCCACATAATTCAGATCGGCCTCGGTTACAACGGCCCGGTGAATTTTCGATTTTAAAATCTGGATGTCCATTTGAATGCTGGTATTAAAGTTGAACGTTATCAATCAACCTTATGTTTCCGGATTGGACAGCAGTTAAGCATCGGTATTTTTTTGTTGCGATGAGTTCATCAACAGGTTCAAGGGTTTGCTCGTCTGCGACTTCCAGGTATTCTACTTTCAATTTGCCTGTACTTTCTATTAACCGGATCGCATCTTCTTTTAAAGAGGAAACTGATTCCGTGTTCCGGTGATCCCTGACATCAAACAAAGCCTGTGATATTTTTGTTGCTTCGGCCCTCATTTCAGTAGTGAGCAAAAGATTACGTGAACTCATGGCAAGGCCGTCTGGTTCCCGCACAGTTGGACAACCTTTAATATGTACACGAAACTTTTTTTGTCGCACCAACTCCCTGATCACTGTCAGTTGTTGAAAATCTTTTTCCCCGAAATAGGCATTGTCGGCATCTACGATTTCAAATAACCTGGAAACCACCTGTCCGACACCTTTAAAATGTCCCGGCCTGAACTTCCCTTCCATCACCTTTTCAAGGTTTCCAAAGTCAAAATCATTTTTTCCACTTTTTCCATTTGGATACATTTCCATTTCATCCGGAAAAAAGATTAAGTCAACACCCTCATTTTTAAGCATTTCAAAATCCTTTTCGGGCATCCGGGGATATTTTGCAAGATCATCAGGATTATTAAACTGGGTTGGATTAACGAAGATGCTTACCACAACCTTGTTATTTTCGTTTTTTGCCCGTTCTACCAGTGAAATATGGCCCTGGTGTAAAGCACCCATTGTTGGAACGAAGCCGATTTCCAGCTTTTCAGCCCTCATTTCATGTAACTTTTGCTGCAGACCGGAAACAGTTTTTTCTATGATCATGGAGGTGAAAATTGAGGGTCAAAGGAAACAAAAAGCAGGAACTCCCCATCGTTAACAGAACGCTGTCTATTTCAAATACTTGGGTGATAAATCCAAAATATTTTTGGTTTTTTAACTGCCGACGCTTGTTTTATTTGTCCCAAACCCTTAAAGTCAGTATCTTTGCAGACCGATTTTTAAATACGAGCAGATGAAAAAAGCGAAGGTTCTTTTTATTTCACAAGAGATAATGCCATTTCTGGAGGCGACAGAAGTTGGAAAGATAGCAAGACATTTACCACAAGGTACACAGGAGAGAGGCAAAGAGATCAGAACCTTTATGCCGAGGTTTGGAGTCGTAAATGAGAGACGAAATCAGTTGCATGAGGTGATCCGCTTAAGTGGGATGAACCTGATTATTGACGACAATGACCATCCGCTGATTATCAAGGTTGCTTCTATACAAAGCGCCCGTATGCAGGTTTATTTTATTGATAATGAGGAGTATTTTCAACGCAAAATGGTTTTCCGTGATGCAAAAGAGAAATTCTTCAAAGATAATGAGGACAGGATGGTTTTCTTCTGCCGCGGAGTTCTCGAGACAGTTAAGAAGTTGGGATGGCCACCTGACGTGATCCATTGCCATGGCTGGATGACCTCATTAATTCCGTTTTTCGTAAAAACAAGCTATAAAGACGACCCGTTGTTCAAGAATTCACGCGTAGTTTATTCAAGCTATTTGCAGGATATGGAAGAGACTTTTACTCCCAGCCTGGCTAAGAAAATAAAAATGGATGGAATCGGGCCTGATGACATGAAATTGTTCAAAGATCCAACCATGTCAAATTTACATCTGGCTGCCATGAAAATGAGTGATGGTATCATTAAAGGAAGCCTTGAAAAACATACTGCGATTGACAATTATTTAAAAAAATGCAATAAGCCGATGCTTGCTCATCAGCCATTCAGTGAAGAAGGATATGATACGTATCTCGATTCAGTGAATGAATTTTATGATGAGCTGATGGAAGAAGAGCCGGCTTATGCCGATTAATATTACCTGACACCACTTGACTTTTCTCCGGCATTGATTAGAACAAATTCAGTTTCCAAAAAACATTTTCTTTCAGCCAGCATTTCCTCTCCACTTAATTTGGGGAGGAAATCGTTTTTAGCTGCGCTGATGCTGCTCGTGTTTTCACTGAGCAATTGTAAAAAACCGGAAGATATCGGTTTGAATACATTGCCTGCTGATGATTTGCTTTACACTGAATTTACTGATACAGTTACTATTCTGAGCACTACGATCAGGGAAGACAGTCTGCGTGCTGATGAACTTTCCAGAGTTGTTTTTGGAAGTGTAAGAGATAATGTCACCGGGTTAACTACTTCGGAATATTATGGACAGGTATTATTGAGCAGCACACCTAATCTGATTGCTGATTCTGTCAATCATACATGGGCTGCTGATTCGCTCGTACTTTCGCTTGCCTATATCGGAGCTTATGGTGATACTGCTTTTCAACCACACATACACGTTTACCAGTTAACGGAGGATATGCACGTTGACAGTCAGTATTATTCGAACAAGAGTTTTCTGACAGACCCTACTGAACTGGAGCTTACCGGGTCCCCTTATGACATTGCGCCGAATACATATCTTCATCTGAATAATGACAATGATAGTACACCCCGCTTGCGCATTAAGCTAAATAATACATTGAGAGATGCCATATTCGACAAGAATGGAGAGACTGAATTTGCAAGCAATGATAACTGGAAAGCTTACTTTAAAGGGTTGCATATTAAAGTTGATCCTGTCCAGGGCAATGGCGGAGCATTGATGTACTTTAATCCAACAAGTGCTTCCACAAGACTGACCCTGTATTACCATGAAGATACAATCGCAAAGTCATATAGTTTCACGCTTTCATCCGGCGCCAGGCTTCATCATACAGAGCATGACTACACCGGTACAACCGTAGAGACACAACTGAACAGTCCAACGCAGGAGTATGATGACAACTATATGCAGCCCATGGCAGGATTGAAAACGAAGATTTCTTTTCCTTATCTGAAACATTTTAACGATTCCGGAAGTATCCTTATCAATAAAGCAGAACTTGTGATAACTGAGCATTCAGATACGGCTACGAACAGACCAGCACCATCAAGTATTCTGTTCCTGTCAAAAAATGCTACCGGTACGTATGAATTTCCTATTGACTATTTTGAGAGAAGTTATGGCGGAACGCTTTCGTCAGCAACCCGGACATATACGTTTGGAATTACCCGGACAATTCAGCGCATACTTGACGGCACGATCACAGATTATGGTTACACGTTGAATATTCTCGGCAGTATGATTGCGGGGAACACTGCAACGATCGGTAGTGGTAAAGCAGGAGGGGCACAACAAATGAAGCTCAGGCTTTATTACACGAAACTTCAATAATTAATACCTTTCTCTTATGTGTGGAATTGTAGCGTACATCGGTAAGCGTGAAGTATACCCGATTCTTATTAAAGGATTGCAACGGCTTGAATACCGTGGGTATGACAGTGCCGGAATTGCCATTTTGAATGGCGACCTGAAAGTTTTCAAGAAGGCAGGAAAAGTAAGTGACCTGGCAACTTCCGTTAAAGGACAGGATGTGAGCGGACACCTGGGAATGGGACATACACGCTGGGCAACGCATGGTGAACCCAACGACAGGAATGCGCATCCGCATTTTTCCCAGACAAAAAATTTCGCCATCATTCATAATGGTATCATTGAGAATTATAATTCCATCAAAGAAGAGTTGAAGAAGCGGGGTCACGAATTCCAAAGTGATACGGATACAGAAGTGCTCATTCACCTGATCGAAGATATTTATGAAAACGGTCAGGTCGGTATGGACGAGGCCGTGCGCCTTGCACTCGGAGAGGTGATCGGTGCATATGCGATTGTGGTATTGGGAAAAGATCATCCTACAGAAATGATTGCGGCCCGCAAGGGAAGTCCGATCGTTGTTGGGGTTGGAAAAGAAGCAGGAGAATACTTTGTGGCATCAGATGCAACGCCGATTATTGAATATACCAATAACGTGATATATCTGAATGACGGAGAAGTAGCTTATGTAAAAGACGGAAAGCTCACAGTCAAGACCATTGAAAACCAGGTGAAGACTCCGTATGTGCAGGAACTTGAAATGAAACTTGAAGAGCTTGAAAAAGGCGGCTACGATCATTTCATGTTAAAAGAAATTTATGAGCAGCCACGTTCTATTTGGGATAGTATGAGAGGACGGATAGATGCACAGAAAGGATTTTTGAGAATGGGCGGAATGGCGGAGTATGAAAATAAATTCGCCAACGCAAAACGCATATTGATTATTGGATGCGGGACTTCCTGGCATGCAGGGCTCGTTGCAGAATATCTTATTGAAGACCTGGCGCGCATTCCGGTGGAGGTAGAGTACGCTTCTGAATTCAGGTATAGAAATCCGATCATCAACGAAGACGATATTGTGATCCCGATTTCTCAATCAGGAGAAACAGCAGATACATTGGCTGCGATTGAACTGGCTAAATCAAAAGGGGCTACTATTTTCGGAGTATGTAACGTGGTGGGTGCGTCCATTCCACGTACAACACATGCCGGTGCCTATACACATGCAGGACCTGAAATCGGGGTTGCATCTACAAAAGCATTTACGGCGCAGGTTACTGTGCTTACGCTGATGGCGCTGCACCTGGCAAGGCAACGTGGTACCATTACTGAATCGCGCTTTCAGCAAATTGCAAGTGAGCTTGAATCAATTCCGGCCAAAGTCGAGCAGGTGTTGAAGCTGAATGATAAAATAAAAATACTGGCAGCTAAATTTAAAGATGCCCACAATTTCCTATACCTCGGCCGCGGATATGGCTTCCCTGTTGCACTTGAAGGTGCACTGAAGCTGAAAGAGATTTCATACATCCATGCTGAAGGATATCCTGCTGCTGAAATGAAGCACGGACCGATTGCATTGATAGACGACCAAATGCCTGTTGTGGTAATTGCAAATAAAAATTCTTCTTACGAAAAAGTAGTCAGCAACATCCAGGAAGTGAAAGCGAGAAAAGGAGTGGTGATTGCCATTGTTACTGAAGGAGATGAAGTGGTGACGAAAATGGCTGACCATGTAATTGAAATTCCACATACCGATGATATATTGATGCCGCTGGTATCTGTAGTTCCATTGCAGTTATTGTCATACCACATCGCCGTAATGCGCGGATGCAATGTTGACCAGCCGAGAAACCTCGCCAAGAGTGTAACGGTGGAATAAACAATTGAAAAATTTAATTTGAAAATGTAGTGATTTGAAAATTTGATGATTGGAACGGAAAACGGTCCCGGATTTATATTTTCATATTTTCAAATCATCCCATCTTCAAATCGTGTTCATTTTCATTGCTTGCTTTTCCTGTTGTCAACGATTGTAAACACCCTTGAAATATTAAACCCGAGCTGGATATCACCTTTGCCCCAGTTCCCATCTGTCTCCGTAATAAAAGCACGTTCATTCATTCCCAATGCATTGGTGAATTGTATTTGAAAGACGTGTCCGCCGGTTTCAATATCAATTCCCAGCGATAGGCAATTCTGAAAATTTTCCGAAGCACTTTTATTGATGACATAATAAAAATCTTCGGTCAATGCAATTCGTTTGGAGAGTTTAATCCTGCTGCCCAGACCGACAGCGTAAACGTCGTTCGGATCATTGTTCATCTGAACATAATTGCGGTGTACAAAAGTAGGTGTGAGTTGCAACGAAAATTTTTCTGAAAATTTTCGTCCGATGATGGCCTGGTAATAATACCCAAGACGGTTGGAATAGTAGTATGGTTTTTCAGAAACGTCAGGTTGCTTCAGCATATTCATCGTCATTCCACTCACCAGTAATACAGAAAACGGAATTGACTTTTCTCCTGTTGATTGCCAGATAAGCC
The DNA here is from genome assembly GCA_039930605.1 of Bacteroidota bacterium. Lineage (GTDB taxonomy): Bacteria > Bacteroidota > Bacteroidia > AKYH767-A > 2013-40CM-41-45 > JAPLDB01. The sequence goes on along the minus strand of JBDTTM010000004.1, from coordinate 23,026 downwards.
GGTATTTTAAAAATCCATCCAGTTCTTTTTTCGAACTGCTTCTGCCGATGCCTGCTGTAAGGCGTTTGGAGATTCCATAGTCAAACCCAAAACGAATTGTCGCCTGGTCTAAACCATATAAATTATATGCGCCGCCATTCAATCTCCCAAAGCGGTGCATGATTCGGAAATCAAGCACGCCGGCTCCGAGCATTTCCATGGAATGACCGTTGATGACGCGTGTGCTCTTGAAAGCATTTTTTACAAATTCTTTTTTAGGCGCTTCGTTTTCAAGCAGGTCAAGCAAATCCTGCGACTTGCCTGTCCTGCCGAAAACAAACATCAAAACTAAACACAACCAAACATGAATATTTTTCTTACCGGAATTTTCCTGCCCGGTTATTTTATGAAGTCTTGAGTGGCTCATAAATTGATTGAACATTGATACTGATTGTTTTTGCAACCTTGTCTTTTACCAGTCCGGGAATTTCAATATTGTAATCTGCCGCTTCGATCTTGAAATCGGTGGTAGCCGATAATGCGCCATTTTTAACCGTGAATGTTGCCGTTGTTTCAACGTCTTTGGTAACACCATGCAGTGTCATTTTTCCCGTAACTTTCACAGGGTAGGTTCCGTCTTTGGTACGATCAATAGAAGCAACATCTGCTATTGTTCCTTTGAATGTGGCTTTTGGAAATTTATCCGACTCCACATAATTTTCGTTGAAGTGTTCCTGCATGAGGGAGCGTTCAAAAAGAAACGCCTTTAGGAGCACACCAAATTCAATTTGTCCGTTAGATAAATCAATTACACTTGTAGATTTATCATTGATGGCTTCAATTTTTTCAAGGGGAGAAGAAGCAGTGAAGAATACACGGCCATTGCGGGTGAAATACTTTGATTGCGCACTTGCGACGAGCGAAAATGTTATGCTTAGCAGAATTAAAAGGTTCTTTTTCATTTTTTTTTTTTTTAATATTAATTAGATTGAGATGGCTGCAATGCGGCCATTGAATTTATAAGTCTGTTTATTTATTCACCTTCGCCGAATACCTCGTAGCTTGCAACGGGGTCGTGTATTTCATTATTTGTTTCAGTCCTGAATCCATACAAACCGATATATCCTGATTCTTTAAAGCCAATTGCATCAAGATGAAATTGAAATGACTTCACCAGAATCGTTAATTGAAAGTCTGCATCCAGGTTCAATAGTCCTGGATATTGCATCACCAGCTTTTCAGGCAGGTATTCATTTGCAATGCAATTCCATTCTCCCAGCAACTGGAATGATGCCCTGTTGGCATAAAGGATTCTTCCTCTATAATCGATATGAATTACAGGCATCGCATAAGCATGCTCACTTTCAATTTGTGTAGCAGGTGTGTACTCGTTTTTTTCAATCCTCATTGTTGCAGGATTATTCCCGGTAATGAGGGATGTGTTGATGATAGTTTTCATTATTTTATTTTTTTTCACTTACAATTTCACAATCCACAAAGACGATATCAAGCAGCAGTCCGCTGCAAAAACCTTTGATGAGGACAGAGTTTCCTTTTTTCAAAACAGGCATTTCATCCCGTTTTTCGAATTGGCAATTCACGGCACCCATTTCATTTCCTGAATCCAGCATCACATTCATGGTTCCGCGGTCATCGGTATCCACAGACGTCACAATTCCGAAAACCTCGACAACCTTTCCCAGGTATTTTGCATTGGCAGAAGTTTCATCAGCGTTGTATTCTTCGAAAAGAATTTTGGCGTCTTCAATAGCAACAGGATTAATTCCGGATACGCCAGATCTCGGCTTGTTGTAATAGTAGAAACCGAAAGCTCCTGCACCCACTGTAAGGATTATGATTAAGGCAATGATCTTTTTCATTTTATTATTTTTAAGTATTTTAATTGTCTGGTGTTCCATCACTGATCCATTTTTTGATGTCGTTGATATCGCATGTGCTTAGCTGGGCTCCTCCCTGCGGCATTGGCGAAAAACCGTTTTGGTGTTCGGTTACGCCAATTAATTTTCCGTTGTCAGCAACAATTTTCAGATTTGTATATCCTTCTAAATTCATATTTCCCAATGCATTGGAGCTTGTATGACATGCGTAACAGTTGGTTTGAATAATGGACAATACTTTTCCTGAGTATGTAACGGCTCCTGAATCACAGGCAACAGCTATAGGATATAAGTCTTCTTTGTTATCGTAATAACATCCGGTCAACAAAGAAGCAAGGGAAAAAATTATCAAATTTTTTTTCATTTCTTTCATTCAATTATTTGGCGCCCCATCGGCAATCCATATAATCAGTTCATCAATTTCACATTGTGGAAGTTTTGTTCCACCTTTCGGCATTGGAGAATAGCCGGAACTGTGAGTCACTGCTCCGGTCAATCTACCATTCAGTGCCTGCTGCTGAGCCCCGGCATAACCTGACAGGTTTATATTTCCTGATGTTGTCGTGTTATTGTGGCAACCCACACATTTTGATTGAAGCAATGGCGCAACAGTGCCGGAGTAAGTCACATTCACTGGTTCGCATCCGTTGCATGAATTATTCAGTGCCCCTTGGTTAATCCAATTAGTGATCATATTTATTTGTGCAGCAGTCAAAGGCGTATTCGGTGGGGGAGGCATCACATTATCCGGATCGGTCTCTGAAATTTTTTCCACAATTTTTCCTGCAGATGGATTGCCGGCTTCAATATCCCCGGTGCTGATGATGTTGGAATAAGAGTTCAGGATAATTCCATCCTCATGACTTGCAGCATCATGACATCCACTTTTAGCGCAATTCGAAATAAAAAGCGGGAGCACATTATTTGCGAAGTAGACGCTATCAGGATTACAAGGAGATTCATTATAGCTTGTCGTATCGCTGCTCCCCGGAGTTTCTCGAGGCAATAAAGAGGGAACAAGGAAAGGTTCATGCTTGCATCCCCAAAACATCATCATCATTATCAGGAAGACGATAAATGCGATTACGCTGAAGTCGAGGAGACCTGTTAATGATTTACTGTTTTTCATCCCGGATATTATTCGAGGACAAAAATGAGCTCATATTGAGCTTTTTACTAATAAACCATGCTGAACGGGAAAGGGAATGCGATGAACAGGAAAAATGTGGTCTATTATTTCTTCCCCTCTTTGTGAACTTACATCAATGTTAAGCTTCCAACTTCCAACTTGTAACTTCTAACTTCTAACTTGTGACTCGCCTTCGCACAGCTACAGCGAGCAAGGCTTGTAACTTGTGATTTGTGACTTGTAACTTGCAACTTCTAATTCTCTTCTTCATTCCCCCGCCAGCCACTTCTTAAATTCCGGGGAGCGTTCTGTGCTTACTATTGTTTCATGTTCTGAAGCCGGCTTCAGTGTCAGTTTCACGCGCGATTTTGAAACAGCAACCATCTTGTCAATTGCGTCAATGCAAACTATAAATTGCCGGTTGATTCTGAAAAACTCTTTCGGCTCTAAAAACTTCTCCAATTCATCAAGCGTATGATCAAGCGAATATCTGGCATTTTGTTTGGTGCAGACGTAACTGATTTTATTTTCTGAAAAAAAATAGGCTGCATCTTTTATTTCTATTGTTTTGAAAAGGTCGCCGTACCTGATCAGCAAACGTTTCTTAAAGTTGGTTTTTTCATGCGCCATCATTTCTGCCAGCTTGTGATAATCAACCGTAGCATCTTTTTTTTCCGTGTAGATGTTTTTAAATTTTTTCAGCGCAGCATTTAACTCGTCCTGTTTCACAGGTTTTAAAATATAATCCAGGCTGTTCAGTTTGAATGCCTGCAAAGCAAATTCATCGTATGCTGTTGTAAAAATGATCGGACAAGTCACGTCCACCTGCCGGAAGATTTCAAAACTTTCCCCATCAGCAAGATGGATGTCAAGAAAAATAAGATCGGGCGAATTGTTTTTCAGGTAAGCAACTGCCGAACGGATGCTCACAATCACATCTGTGATTTCAATTGCAGGATCTGCCTTGAAGATAAGTTTCTTCAGCCGCTCTGCTGCCGGCTCTTCATCCTCAATGATCAGCGCATTTATTTTCATGGCTTGACTAGTATTGGAATTTTCACAGTAAAAAATTTCCCGTCATCAATAACTTCTATCGTTTTATCAGTAAGCATCCTGAAACGGTTCGTAATATTTTGTATGCCCATGCCGGAAGATCTTTCCTTCAGCATTTTTGGATTGAGGTTATTCCGCACAATGATATTTTCATTTTCTTTCAAAACTTCAATATAAATGGGCGACTCTTTTGAAACAGCGTTGTGTTTAATTGCATTTTCTACCAGCAGCTGCAAAGTGAGCGGTGGAATTTCAGCGTTATTTATTGTCGGACTATCAAGTTTGATGTCAAGATTCAAATACTGCCCGAACCTTTTTTTCTGTAGAAAGAAAAAATTATTCAGCAGGATGATTTCTTCTTTCAGCGGAATAAGATTTTTGTCGCGGTAAGCAACAATGGACCTGAAATATTCTGACAGTTTCTCCACGTAACTCACCGCAGTTTTCTGATCTTCTTCAATGATAGTTATTAATGTGTTGAAACTATTGAATAGAAAATGTGGATTTACCTGACTCTTCAGCATTTCAAATTGAAATTCAATGGCTTCTTTTTTGAGGCGGTCGATATTCCTGATCCGCCTGTCGCGCCACCGGATAAATAAATAGAGCAACAATGCAATGGTAAGTGAGCCAATCACCTGGAACCAGGTTGTTTTCCAGAAAGGAGGGGTGATTTCAAATTTGAAACTGGCTTCTGATGCGTTGCTAAAATCATTGTTCAGGGATGAACGCGCCGTAAAAATATACTGACCGGCAGAGAGTTTGGGAAAATTGATCTCTCTGTCAGTGGTGTTGATCCATTCTTCATTTAATCCTTCGAGTTTATACTGGAATTGCACGAGTGAAGGATTCGAATACCATAAGCCGGTAAAGGCAAATGAAAAATTATTCTGTTCGCTGGAGAATGAATGAATGCTGTCTCCTGTTTCCCGCTGAAAGATGGAGATACTTTCCAGGAAGGTTTTTGGAAAAGGCTGACTGCTCAATTCACCGGGAGAAAGTTGTAAAACAAATTTTTCTGTGCCAATAAAAATATCGCCGGCACCATTCATCGTTGCGGCATTCAGGTCAGGATTCATATTCGTCAGCAGCCTGTTATTTTTCAGATATGTGAACCGGATTTCTTTCCTGTTCAATATATCTACTCCATTTTTGTGAGCAAGAAATAGATCTCCTGTCTTGTCAAAAATCATAGATGAAATAGAAACATCACTCAGTCCTTCGTTGAGAGAATAATTCTGAAAACGTTTGCCGTTGAATTTATAGATGCCGTTGTCCTGCGAATTAAACCAGGTATTCCCTGACCCATCTCCGAGGATAGAATAAATGGTTCCCGCATTTAATCCTGCTGAAGATAAATTTTTCAGGTGCTTGCCGTCAAAAACATAAGCCCCTTCTCCATCAGTTCCAAACCAGGTATTGTTTTGCTCATCTGTATAAATGCAATACACATAAGACTTGCGAAGTGAATCGGTGGCAGCATTGGTGATGAAGTTTATTTCTTTTGCACCGGAAGCAGTTGTTTTCAACGTACACAGTTTTGCTCCGTCAAAGCCGCCAATCCACACATCATTTCCTTTTCCGGAAATCGCAAGAATGCTACCATTCAACAATGCAGCATTCTCTGTTACTTTTTTTACTGCGCCTGATTTGATATCCAGCCTGAAAACACCGGCACCCATCGTTCCGATCCAGAGAGATCCAAACGGATCTTCATAAAGGGTTACTATGTCAACCAGTTTATCAGGAGGTGTAATCGTGAATTTCTGCGTATGAAAGATTCCTATAGTATCCTTCCAGATTTTTAACAATCCCTGGTCGGGTGTTAACCAGCAATTCCCTTTTGAATCGAAAAGGATAGTATGGATGAATGCAATTTTTTCTTTCAGCATCGTTTCCATAAACTGCATTTTATTGCCGGGAGATTTTACAAGCCCGTCATTACAGGCAATCCAAACATTGCCTTCGTTATCAGTGGCGAGGTCATTGATTTTATTGTGTGGAAAGAATGCTGTGTTCTTCACATTCAACCGTAGCTTTCCTGATGCATCGGCAATCACGAGTCCGTTCTCATCTGTTGCCATCCAGAGGTCTTCTTCTACAGAAATTATTTTGTTCACCATTCCGAATTGCCAGTTCCTGCTTATTTCAGGGATCATGATCTTGAGTCTGTCAGAATCGACAATGCAAATTCCCTTATCCTGCGTACCTGCAACCAGTTTCTGACCTGATTCCATTAGAGAGGTGATAATGTTATCGGGAAATCCTTCGCCTGGCGAAATGTTGCTGACACTTTTTTGGCCTTCCGTAAAAATACATTCATTCAATCCCTGGTCGCTTGCTGCAAGAATGCTGTTTGGATTGCCGGCTTTGTGAATGTCATGGACAAAATTGTCATTCAACCCGTCATCCATGTTGAAATTGTAGAGGTGATTTTTGGAAATGCAATAAACTCCTTCTCCATTGGTGCCAATCCAAATAGTGCCGTTTTTTGTTTCCTCGAAACCGGTAATTGAAACTTTAGGCAATCCTTCTTCCGGTTTAAATAATGAAAACTTTTTGTTTGTGTAACGGGCAATCGATCCATTGTGGAACCCAACCCACAACTGCCCGTTACCGGATTGAAACAATGCGCTTACTGTTTCTTCCTTAAGTGTATCCCTGCAAATTATTTTATTAAAGTTAATTCCATCATACCTGAAAAGCCCTTTATCCGTTCCGAAAAAAAGCCAGCCATCTTTGTCTTTCAGTATGCGCGATACTTTGACTGCACTGTTCTGGTAATTAAATGGAATCTCTTCAAAAAATGGTGACTGGGAAAAAGAAATTTTCGGCAGGGAAGCCAGCAACAGGAACAAAGAAAGAAAAATTGAAAATTGTTTTCTTTTCATTTCCTGGAAAGGTCAGCCTTCACATTTACTTTTATTTCTGTGGCAACTTTTTCGTGCACGACCCTTGGGATCCGGATTCCATGATCTGCGAGTTGAACGGTAAAATTTGATTCGAGGTGGATTTTATTTTCGAAAATAGTGACCTCGCTTTTAATGATGCGCTCCTGTTCAATGCCATGAATTTTTAATAAACCTTTTGCCCGGATGGTTGTCTTTCCGTTTTTTGAAAAATCAATTGGTTCAATGATCTTCCCATAAAATGTAGCGTCCGGAAATTTATCCGTTTCCAGGTAGTTTTCATTGAAGTGGATTTGCTGGAGACCGCTGTTAAATCCTTCGAATGACCGGATCAATACTTCAAATGCAAACGTTCGCTTACCCTCTTCGATGCGACCCATCAATGTATGCGACTCCGCTTTGATAACTTCAAGCGCAGCGTCAGACCTGAAAGAAATGGTGCCGGAGTTGGTACCTAGGGTTGGATTTTGCGAATGCGTGAAGGTGACGGCAGTACAAATCAGGAAAAATAAAAAAAGGTTTGCGCGCATTGATTGTAATGGGTTCCCGAAAATACGGGATATTTTAAGACCAAAAGCCACACCCCCTTCGCTCGCCATAGGCTTCCGCGAGCCCCAAAGATACTTTGCCGAAGGCGATGACGGTACTCTCTGCCTATGAGAGGGGTGGCAAGGATGAGATGCATGAGGATTATCGTATTGGTTTAAGATAAACTTTTTGGAGCCGGTGTTCATTTGCACCATTGGGTTTCGTCCGGCTGTGCGCTCCAAGCCCATGAAGTAAGTCGCTCCGCTTTACTTCAGGGGCTTTTCACTGCCATCCGGGCTATTGTAGAATGTTCCGGTTTATCATAGCAAGGATCACTCACAATGCCTAAAATTCAAGTGGAGATGCTGCAATGGAATTTAGCACGCTGGTATTATGCAGGAAGAAAACAGTTGCAGCTTTTTCTACCGTCGAAGACCGGTTAATTTAGAGATTCCACCAATCTTTATCAGGATAATTTTGTCCGATTACAACCGGTTCTCCGATTAACGGAGTTGTAACTTTTACAGAAAGTCTTGCTGCTTCTTTCATGACGCGCTGTATCGGCTCACTCCAGGGATGTAGTGAGAGTGTGAATTTTGCCCAGTGAACCGGAAGTAAAACCTTTGCGCCAAGATCAATACTGGCCTGCACTGTTTCTTCAGGCATCATGTGTATATTTTTCCAACTCGGGTTATATTGTCCACTCTCTAATATTGCAATATCGAACGGACCGTATTTTTTTCCGATTGCTTTGAAGTGGGTGTCATATCCTGAGTCGCCGCCAAGGTACAGGTTGTGTGTTGCAGTTGAGAGTATGTATGAACTCCACAATGTTTTTCCCCTGCGGATTCCTCTTCCCGAAAAATGCCTTGCAGGTGCTGCCGTCAACTTCATGCCTGGAAAAATTTCTGCTGACTGTCCCCATTCAAATTCTGTGATGATGTTTTTATCAATTCCCCAGTATTCAAGATGAGACCCTACACCAAGAGAGGTACAGAATTTCTTTGTCTTGCTTTTAAGTTTGCGGATGCTGTTGTAGTCGAGGTGATCGTAATGATCATGCGTAAGGAGAATGACGTCCAGGTCAGGGAAATCAGTTTCTTTAAACACATCTGTGCCTTTGTATCCCTTTACCATGAAAGTAAACGGGGAGGCGCTATTGCTGAAAACGGGATCAACAAGAATATTTTTGCCGTCAATGTTCAGCAGGTAAGATGAATGCCCGAACCAAACGATGGTTGGCGCCGGTCCTCCCAGCGCTTTCAGGTTTGTTTTGATACTTGGCAGCGACTTGGGTGGTTCGGTAGTTTTCGGCTTGCGGTAATAATCTTTGAGAATTTTTCTGAAGTTGGTGTCTTCAGCCATCACCGGAGTGGGGCTTAGGTTTTGAAATGCGCCGTTTTTATAGTTGGGATTGGCTTTGATGCGTTGCAATCTTTTTCCTGTTGGCAACTTGCCGAATACTTTTGTCATTCCTGGGTTTTAAGTTAGCGAAGTAACAAAAGGGCAGACGAAAAGGTTAGCGAAATATTTTTGAAACTGTCTCAATTTGAAATTAATTGGTCAATATTGGATACGATTTTTCCACCATGACTCCAAGGCACGAATAAACTTTAAAAAATTTTTGTGAATTCGTGCGATTGTTTGATTCCCGGGAGTATGTTTCGCAGTAAAAAATACGAGAAAGAATTGATTCAGTCATTCCTCTTTTGCAACTACAATTTCAATAAGTGGAAAACTTAAGTCGTACTCACAGCAACCTCCTCCTTCGAAAAGTTTTTCTTGATCCATCGTGGAAGTAAAATGACGCCGATAAAAATATACGGATAGTAACTGATCAGCCTCCAGAGTAAGCCGAGTGATGCACTCAAACCGAAGGGAATAAACTCACCTAGATATTTGGTGAACATGATTTCCGCAAAACCGCTGCCGCCCGGTGTAGGCGTGAATAAAATGATGATACCCATCACCACCTGCTTACCGAAGATGATAAAATTTTCTGTAGGTCCGCTTGTAAATGCAAGCACAAGGCAGTTTACAATCGTATAACGGGCAGTCCATGAAACGAAAGTTCCCCCGAAGGATTCGAGCCAGAACCGGCGGCTTTTATTTTTCAATCCTTTGCTGGCAATGATAAGCTGGTCACCGGTTTCACGCACGCCCGGGCGCCAGCGAATTAAAAACGGCAGCGAAAATATTTTCAGCAAGGCCCATTTTACGAACCGTGGATTGATGAAAAGTGCATAGGCTACAAAAATTTTGTAAGCGAGGATGATGAAATAAACAGTCCAGAAAGTGATGAGAAATCCGCTGCCGAAATTGACTGTGGAAAGTGTGCTGAGATTAAGTGAAGAAAATAATTTTTCCTTGCCAATGACAAAATAGACAAAAGGTGCTACCAGTGCGAGGAACACGCCATCCTGAAAGGAGGAAAGCGTGACGGCAGTAATACTGCGCCCGGTATTTATTTTTTCGCGTGTGAGTATAAAGATGGCGAAGAAATAACCGCTCCCGAGCATGCCGGGTACCAATGCAGAACAGAATTCCCAGAGCATGATAACGGTAAAAGAACGCCACCAGTCAATTTCATGATCCGTGAGTGCACGGATGCGCACCATATAGGCGAGGTCGCGTACAACCATTGCCATCAGCGCCATAAAAATCCAGAATGAAGAATTCCAGGTCCAGTGGATATTTTCGAATGCCTGCCTGTCGAAATTCTGGATCAATAAAAAAGTAGCGGTTCCGAGACCAATTAATATTGGCAGGAGGATGCGTGAAGGACGAAAGGTGCGTAAAAGTTTCCTGCTGTCTAACTCCATACCTCAATGAATTAAAAAGTTCTAATTGGTGGAATCAGGCAGTATAATGGGTTCTTTGTTTTCAGCAAGCCAGAAATTGTTGAAACCCATTCCGATTGTTGCTGTCAGAATTTGTTCCTGCAGCAATTCCAGGATTGCCAGGAAAGTAAAGATGACGTGTATTTTATTTTCGCAGGTGAAAAGCAGGTCTGTGAAAGATGTCTTTTCTTTAGCGGAAATAAAAGTGAGGACAAAAGATTTTTGCTGGCTGATGGTATAAGGATATTGAACAACCTTGTGACGGACTTTGTTTTTCTCGTCATCAAATCTTTTCACCACTTTCTGAAATGCGTTCAACAGGTGAAACAGTGTGAGGTTCATGAGTTCTTCCGTATGGGCATTCTCCATGGCGATATTGGCCAGTTCGCGTTGCACGTTTCCGCGTTCTGCTTTCCGGGAGCGATCATCTTCAAGCGTCTTGAAATCTTCGCATGCCTCTTTGTATTGTTTGTAAAGAAGGAGACGCTGAACGAGATCTTCACGCGGATCAATTTCTTTTCCCTGCTCATCAAATTCAGGACGGGGAAGCATCAATTTAGCTTTGATGCGCATGAGCGTGGCAGCAACCAGGATAAATTCACTGGCTACTTCAATATTCAGTTCGCTCATCTGGTGAATATAATCGAGGAAATCGTTGGTGATTTTAGAGACATGGATGTTCTGCACGTCAATTTCATCACGTTCAATAAAAAACAACAGCAGGTCGAAAGGACCTTCAAACTGGGGTAGTTTAATCTCGAATTGTTTTTCCATTTAATAGAGGAACTAAGTTCTCAAAACTACATGATTTTTTTCAAAAAATGATGAAAGGGTTGAAAATATTGTGGCGAAGAAGTTCCCGGGGATTATAATGGTACTTCGAACTTCGGGGTATTCACAACTGGGGTTAGACGGCCTATGGTAATGCATGTCGCAAATCTCTCCTTCTTATTTCTCCCGGAAAACGCCATTTCCCTTTTCTGTGAATATTGGTTTTTTCATCAGGCTTTTTGATTGAGGTTTATGCGTCAAAATCATTTCCAAAATTTGTTTCTCAAATATTATTATATACATTTCGAAAATTTTTTAACACGAAAATTATCAAAAAAAACATGAAACAAATATTGAAAACATTTCGAAAGTATAGAATCGGTAATGCCTGGTTTTCAACCCCGGCTCTCATATTGGTATTCGTAAGCAGCATTGGATTAAAAGCAAAACCTGTTTCTTCAGGACTTGACATCAAAAGTGTATACGATCACTTAAAAGAAGGGAATACAGAAGTCTTGAAGGATACGGTAAGGATTGAAAATATTCAGTTTAAATCTGGCACAGCAACACTGCTGCCTGGTGATACTGCCTACCTGAATTATATTGCAAATTATCTGATCAGAATACCTACCGCTCATTTATCATTGATCGGGTACACAGATAACACGGGTAACAACGACAAAAATCTGAAGCTATCAAAGGAGCGGGCGGCAAGTGCAAAAAGCTACCTGGTAGCACATGAAATTCCCCGCGATCAAATTAATTCGGACGGCAAAGGACCTTTGAATCCAATAGCTGATAATTCAACTGTTGAAGGAAGGCAAAGGAACAGGCGTGTCGAACTTACTTTTTCTTCTTCCAATGCAGATATGAATACCGGGAATACGAAAGGTAATACCGGCAAAGGGAATGATAAAAATTCAGGTTCAAGTTCAGGTACCAGTTCTGCCGAACCTGCTGCTACAGAAATGTATCACATTAAGAAAGCAAATGGGGAAACGATTGACGCACAATTCCTCGTATTTCGGGAAGATGGAACAATCGGATATAAGGAAACTTTTTCAGGTGATTTTAAAAAGCTTCGTGCAGCCGAGATCTCCAGTATTTCTTCTCCCAATGGTTCTATTTTATACGATGCCGTAAAGGTGAATGAAATCAGTAAAAGGGCGGAAGTGCCAAATGTGGAACCGGTATATGTTCGCGCTACTGACAATGATGCAAAACCTGCATTCGACAAAGGTAGTACAACCCTGGCATTTGGACTTGGCAACAGCATAAATTATAGTTACTACGGAGAATATTCCTTTGCACCGACTTATTTTCTTTATTATGATCATGGAATAAAATCTGTTCCATTCGGGACAATTGGAGTGGGTGGTTTAGTTGGGTATCATGCAACCACCTATCATTACAATTATGGTGATTATTATGCTAGGTGGACAAATTACCTTGTCGCATTCAGGGCAACCTTTCATGTGACTGCCTTAAAAAACAAAAACAACAAATTCGATCCGTATGTTGGCCTGATGGCCGGTATCCGTGTCAGTACATATAAGGATACTTATTACGACTGGTATTATTCATATTATGGCTATCGTTATTCCTCATATCGCTACAATAATTTCAATGTAATTAAAGGAGCGTTTATCGGGGCGAAATATAATTTTGGAAAGTACATTGGTGTTTTCGCTGAGGTCGGTTATGATATCACCATTGCAAAAATAGGGCTTAACATAAATTTCTGATGCCGCTTAAATATTTTAACCGCTTCCTTAAACGCAGTTTTCACATTCGCCATTATGCTCCTTACTTACTGGCAGGGTTGTTCATGTTTTTGTTGAAAGAGTCAGCGGCGCAAAAAATAACCTGGGAAAATCTGTTCAGAGTTTCCACTGTTTCCTTCGAAATGAAAAAAAACCTGGTCCTCGAATTGGGTTTTAATGACGTTTCCAAATTTGAAACGACTGTGGATAATCTTGCTTGTGAATGCATGGACTGCAAAAGGGAAATGCAGAATAACCTGCAGGGTACCTGGTTTGAAAACATGATCTTTTGTCCATGTACAAATGATGTAGTTTATGCAACAGAAAATTCGACTTATTATAATGAGCTTAAAGGCATATTGAAAGACCGTTTTTCCTACGTGGAGGTACTGGAAAATAATGCCGGCGGGTCTTCAGATGGAACCATTGTTTTCAAAAAAGGAAATTCAACTATTGAATTCATGTCTGTGCCCAAAAAAGATGGCTTTACACAGCATTTGGTGAAGATCAGCGGGGAAAATATAGAGAAGGATACCGAGACAGTAATGATAGATAAGTCGAGGTTCTATGCATTGATCATTGCAGAGGAAAACTACGCGAAGTCTGAATTGAACCTGCACTATCCAAAACAAAACGCAGATGCTTTATATGAGTTGCTGACGGATAAATATAATTTCCCGAAAGGTCAATGCGTGCTGCTCAACAACAGTCCGACAAGAAGTGAGATCTATTCTAAACTGGACAAATACATTAAGCTGCATAAAAATGATAACCTGTTGATATTCTTTGCCGGCCATGGTATTTACGATCAAGCTTCCGGCCAGGGTTACTGGCTTGCATCTGATTATTCGGGTAATCTGTCTAACACAATTTCAAACCTGGATCTCATCAGCTATCTCAAGAAAATAAAAAGCCATCATATTCTCGTTATATCAGATGCCTGTTACAGTGGTTCCATTTTCAATTTAAAACCTGATGAAACCGGTTCAAGGGCATTGAGCATAAATGAAATTTATTCCAGGAAAAGCAGGCAGGCATTAACAAGCGGTGAACTCGAAGCGGTTCCGGACAAAAGCGCATTTTTTGAGAGCATGATTCACGTACTAAAAAATAATCAGAATGCGTACCTGATGCTCCCTGATCTTGTTCTGAACATTGAAAAAAACCTGGGTGATATGGAAGGATCTTCGATCATGAATAAGCACATCTACGGAAGATTATCTGATGCTGAAGACTACGGCGGTGAATTTATTTTTATTAAGAAATAATTTTTTATTTCCGCAATCTTTTTCCCCATGCTTTGAAAATCAGTTCCATGGCGATGTAGAATACGTATAGGGAAATAATATTCATTAATCTACCGGTATTATTCAGAATGAAAACCATCATTATGAACAATAGCCAAAAATGAATTTCGCCCCAAAAAATAATCTTGAATACTTTCGATACAAAATAGTTGAAACCCGACCCTTCCTTAGGTGCGTTTTCTTTTTTGAAAGACTGGAAAGTAACGAACAAAGTAATGATGGTAAAACACAAAAACAAGAAGCACCAGAACCTGCTTACATTCATCGCTCTCGTGTTGAGGAGATTTTCAATGAGGGAAGAAAGGATCAGAACGCCCTGTACCATTTCCGACTGTAAAGTTGCGTGGCTGTCGTTACCCTTTTTGTCAAAGGAGCCAACGATAACTATATTAAAAGAATTCCCGCTGCTTTTTATCTGTTCGTCATATTCGAAAAGTACCCTGTCCTGGTCCATCAATGCACCTAGTTCGTAAACTTTTATAGGCGAGGAAGTTGAGACGGTATTAATTCCGGAAGCAGAATTCTCCTCAAATGAAATGTCATTTCCAGTTACATCGAGTGAATCAAAAGGAATGGAATTATATTCAAGCAAATGGTCGACAAACAAGGATGTTGAATTTCCTGAATGCAGTAACCGCAAACCGGTAAAAGGCAATAAAGGTTTGCTGTAGGAGGTAATGCCCTGCAGTTTGGAATACACTTTAAAGGGAAGACTGATATTCCCATTGTCCTTAATCAGTTCGTGACTAAAACATTTCTTTGAATAAAGTTTTTCCGTAACATCTCCATATAAGGAATCGGCAAAAGTCAATTTTTCTACCGGTTGAAAATGTGATCCGGAAGCCAGCACCAGTTGATGCACCCGGCTGAATTTGTCTATTGCGGATTTCAGCACTGAATCATTGCGGGATTCAATATCAAATGCAAGGTCGAGTACAAGTATTCCCCGGAAGCCAGGGAATGAATCCAGGTAACGAATGAATTCGGATAATTTTTTCCTGTCCGTTATTCTCACGTCTCTTCCGGTAACAGGATCTTTGTATATAACACTGTCTTCAACCCTGCTGATATCAACAAAGGTCATGTTCTTCCGCACAAAATCGAGGGAATTCCGTGTGCGGTTATTGAAAACAGACTCGCCTGAAAGTACCATGGATTCTCCTTGTTTGTATGTAGGTAAATCGTGATCGAACAATGTGACTACGACAGACAAAAAGAAACCCGTGCAAATGGAAAAAAGAATTTTTCTCCTTTTATTCAAATAAATATACTGAGCGGCATAATAAAAAATTAAACCAAAAAGAAGTATGTATGCGAAGAAGACAAGAAGATGTTCCGTCATATCAGCATGATAGTCTAATTCTGCCTGAACCAATGATGAATATCCTCAACCTGGCATTTGCCCCAGCGCAGTGAAATAAATGACTGTACCTGCTCGAGTGTTTCATTCAGATTCACCTTGCTTTGATCAGCTGTCACCGATTTAATAAATTCCTTCAGCTCTTCTTTTTCCGGGGAGCCGAGAAAGAACAGCGTTGAAGAATAAATTTTGTGAGGATTGGTTTCACAGGAAAGCTGCGAAGCAAAATAGTTGCCGGTCTGAAGATTGAGTGCTGCAGACGTAAGCAATATCGGGGAATCATTCTGAACATGGTTAAAGGTCTTTCCATTAATAGTGATACGAACACAATCATTTGAAAGCTCATTTAGTTTTGAAAAATCAAGACACACGGTGTCAATAATCACCAGGGTATCCCTGAAAAAGTTTTCAAAATCCGAAAGGTTATAAAATTCCAGGCCGTTTCCTCTTGAAACCAGGCTTGTCAATTGTTCCCTCTGTTGGGATCCCATATTTGAAATGGTATGTTTGGTAATCTGATGCCCGCGATCAATGATATAAAAGGAAAACTGTTGTCCCTTATCGGGAGGGTAATTTTTTTGGACATAAGCCCTAAACGCAACATTCGGGTCCTCCCTGAATTCAGGGTTCTGAAATTCTTTTTCGAGTTTCAACCTGTTCGTTTCCGACAAAGCTTTTTCATTTTTAGAAATAAAAAGAGCATAGTTAGATTGGCCAAAGGAAGCCTGAAAAATAAAACAATGAAACACGAGAAAACAGGTAGAGATTATCTTCATGAGAATGGTTTTTGCAGGGTAAATATATTAAACTTTTAGGACTGGTATTTTTTGTGTGCAAAGCGAAATGAAGTACTCACAATGACGATCAGCTTCTTATTGAAAGATGTTTCGAAACTGCTGTATAGAAAGGAGGAGCTCACCTTTGGTTGACGGAGATCACAATGAGTGTCCTTTGTCATTCTATAATAGGTAAAATTCTAATCGTTCTTTGTTGCTCTATGGCATCGCGTGGTCCGATCATCTCTATATGCATTGTCACGACTCAAACCGATTCAGGAAAAACTTCTGAGTTTTCAGTCATTTCCGGAATGAACGTTCGCCTCATTGAGGAATCGGAAGAGAAGTGTTCAATAAAATAACAACATTCAAAGAGCAAAAAATTGATTTAAGCTTTCCTTCCAGTGGAATATACTTATTGCATGTGAATGGTGAAAAATTTCTCTTTCAAGAAAAAATAATCAAGTAATCTTTCTCTGCCAGGTATTGCTAGCACTTATGGTTTTTCAAAGACGAATTAATGTTCTATCTATCGCATCCCGCAAGTTGGGAGAGACCTTGATTTCATCAGCAAATTTTTTCCATTGAGAAACAGAATTATTAATTTCCTCAATCATCGGCTCGGCTTTCTTATTCCTTATGGAATCCCCTACGATTAAAAAATCTTCCTTGGTAATATTATCTCTTTTACCATTAATGCTTAGTGCATGTTGGCTTACCCACTTATGATTTGGTGAATAAGCATGACATATATCATAAGCAGGTGCCAGTTCCCAGCTCTCGTTTTTCTTGAGTCTGAAGGAAAAGTTTTTGGTATGGTCATCGCAATTACGGGCCAGCACATTAAACACCATTCTCCTGAACATTTGCTCCGCTGCTGAATAAGGCAATTTTAGTTCTCGCATAGTTTGAAAAAGCTGTTCGTAGCTGAAGCTATTTACAGCATTATAATCAAAGTGCTTAATGGCGCAAAATGTTTGTATATGATGTTTAGTTGAATTGGCCTCACGATCAAAACGCTTAGTCATAAAATGAGCCCTGCCGTTTTCTTCAAGTAATTTTGACGGCATCATTTCGATACCGCATGCCGATGCCATGTTGTAGTATGCCATCTCAACTCTACCGTAGCCGTGACTTGTACCTAATTGCACATCGCTGACGCCATCAAGTTTTATCAGCCAATGTTCAAAACCTTGCGGGGCAATGGTTTGACCAGATTTTACTTCGCCGGTATTTTCGTTGTATGCAATAACGGCTTTAGGCCGCGCTCCGCCAGCTGATGTACCAATCCTGAGAATCTCCACCAATGCTTTTTCTTCTTCCTTATTTAAATTGGTGCTTAACGTTTCCTTTTTGGAAAGCATTTTTTTTGCAAAGTCCACTAAGCTTTCTATTTCTACACTAAAAGCAGTTTGTTTTTCTTCTAAGGTCGCATGCTCAAATTCCAATGCACCCATGCCTCTTGTGCCAATAAAACAAAGTACTTCTACCGGATTCATACTATCCGATGGACGGCCTTGACTTGCCAACCATAAATTGATCAGCTCATTCCCGTATCTGTCTGGAAGCACATCCGCTAATAATCCAGGCAATCCTTTAAAAGTATCTAATTCACTTTCGGACTTTTTTCGTAAGGAAGGAAATTCAAATTTATTTTTTCCGGAATTAATAGGCATTTGTAATGGAGCGAGATCCCAATTCAGGTTTTTAAATTTGGAGTCATATTCAAAGGCCGCTATCCCGTTATCTTCATTCCATGCCACCGCACCAACTAATTCACTCCATATCTTTACATAAGCTGTATTCATCTTTTACCAGTCGCTTTTCCTAATGTTATCAATTTTTTTACTTCTTGCACGCCTCCTTTTTTCTTGTTCCATTTTGGCAAGGGCCAATGGACTAATGGTTTCTTGAACCCCAAAGGCTTCCATTACTTGCAATTGGTCCAGTACCCGCAAAACCTGTATCAAACTGGCTAGCGTTACTACTTCGCCCCTTTCGAGTAAGCTAAGTGTAGAGCGGCTGATTCCTGCTGCATGCGCTAAAACATCCTGAGTTTTATCTTGCTCAAGGCGATGGTATTTAATAAAAGCGCCTATCTGTTCTGCTAATGCCTTGTCGCTCATCGAGTACCAGTTTTTGAATGATTTATCACTCATAATTTGCCTTTTTTTGTGTTAGTGAATGAAATATCATGCAAATATACAAAATTTAATATTCTTTATTATCGAATGACTTATCATTCGTTAATTAGAAATAATGAGTATAATGAATGATTTATCATTCATTATACTATCATATATAAAAGTTGTTGCGGCACAAAACATTAATTCACAAACAGAGAACATTCAGTAGACCCAGAAGGAGCCTTAGTAAGCTCTGAATAGGTGTTGGCGTATTGATTTCTAGTTACCAAATTACTGGTCACATCCGAAACATAACTATAATTTTTGGTTGGTATTGCCCTAGTCATTGGGATTGTATGACCTGAAAAAAAGGAATTACAAATTTGTGGTCTGTTCATGAATTCCTCGAACGCTATAACATTCATGTAGATTTTCCCAAAATCGTGTAGAATCCTGAAAATGGAGGGCAAAAAAAACCGCAAATTCTAGTGGAAAATGCGGTTAACTTGGGTTGGCTACAATCTTCTGTGTCCCCGGAGGTTATCAGAATATGGCGAAAACGATATGATTTACGCAATCAGGTTCTAAAAAGATAACCCTCAGGTTCTAAATGATTAAAAAATTCAGAAACAGTATTTTCAAAAAATATATTACTCCAAGGATCATTCCGGCCCGGCCTTTGTCACTAATGTTGAATTGAGATTATCGTAGTAAAAACACGATCCCTGCACAAAACTTTCAATAGGTAGATTCCAGCAGCAAAAGATTCGCACTTTATAAAAAACGGTTTCGAGCAATCTTGATGAACCGTATAAATTTCATTTCCCAGAGAATTGAATAATTTCATTTCTGAAAACTTACTGTTCGGAATCGTACCATAAATTGTAAAACCATCTGAAGTAGGATTCGGAAAAACGTTGACTCGACCTCCTTCTCCTAAATCCTCAATCCCGATATGCACATCAAAAATTGCAGCCTCAACCTCACAACCGTTCGTATCCTTACATATTACATTATAGTCCCCACTATCTGTAAGTGTATAAAAATAGTTGGTAGCTCCAATAATTAACGAACCGTTGTGAAACCATTGATATCCGTAAGCCCCTTCGTTTGAATATAGTGTATCACCTGATTGTACAATACTTTGCGGAAAGTATGGGTAAACGGTAATGTAATTATGCATTGTGATTGTGTCACTCTCTGTTGCATTAGCTGCTATTAGTGATACATCGTAAGCTCCTGCAGTATTATAACAAACATGAGGATTTGGATCTGTACTGTTAGCAGGAATACCACCTGTGAAGTTCCATTGATAAGTTGAAGTATTAATGGAAAAGTTTGTAAAGTCAATACAGGCTCCGGAACAGAGATGCGTAGATGCTTCAAAAGCTGCCTCAATATATGTACTATCACAAAATTTTAAAACCCAATAATCATATCCGCCACGGTTATTTTGCGATTTATAACCGCCACTATCTGCATCACTATTACCTGCAACTAAATAGCAATGTTCATTTTCCTGAATAACAAAACCTCTACCATCATTCCCGGGAGAGAAAATTGTTTTATTCCACGTAGGGTTACCGACTGAGTCGGCTTTCACTAACCAGAGCTGTCTCATCCCTAAATTATTTTCAGTTTTGTCACCACCTATATCAGAGCTAGTGTTGCCGCTAATAATGTAACCGTTACCTTCAATGTCCTGATCAGTCATCCATGAGTTATCACCCAAATATCCTCCGTAATCCTTATCCCATAACTTGTTGCCGATAGAATCAGTTTTCATAATCCAGTAATCACCTAATTGATTTGGGTTAGAAGATGTATCCCTTGTGTTTTCCGTCTTAATGCCACTGGCATTGGAGTAGCTAATTCCTCCCAACATAAATCCACCATCACTATTCATTCGAAGGGTTGTAAAATATTCCCCATTATCACCCCCGAAATCCTTTTCCCACAACTTATTACCAACTGAATCTGTTTTCACGATCCAGTAATCAGGGCCGCCGAAAGTAGGTTCCGTTTTATTGCCGCTTATCGAAGAGTATGAAGTGCCACCTAATAAAAATCCGCTATCCGGTGTCTGCAACACTTTTCTTAAATCGTCAATAGTTCCTCCACCAAATGCCTTGTCCCATTGCTTATTGCCAAGTGAATCAATTTTAATAATCCAGTAGTCATCATTTCCGTAATTCGGTTCTGACTTATCACCGGTCGCATCTCCATCGGTATAACCTCCCAGCACATATCCCTTATCATACGTTTGGATAACATCATAAAGCCAACTAAAGTGACTGAAGCTTTGTACCCCGAAATCCTTGTCCCATTGTTTGTTGCCCAGAGAATCAATTTTTATAATCCAAAAATCCTGTATGCCTTTCAGAGCATCTGATTTATCATGATCCGCCTGTGAATCGGAATATCCCCCTATCAGATAACCGCCATCTGCGCAAAGGCATAGTCCGGTAAAATAATCGTTGCCTACACCGCCAAAAGTTTTGTCCCATTGCTTCTCACCATAGCTATTAATTTTTACGATCCAGTAATCTCTGGTTCTATATTGCAAAGTTGTGGTGGTATCTCTGTTCGCTTCGGTTTTATCCCCGTTTGCTTGAGATCTAGAATATCCCCCGATTATAAAACCACCATCTTTCGTTTGCTTAAAAGATTCAGATACATCATCTGCATCACCACCAAACCGGTAATCCCATATTTTTACAAATGAATTCTGGGCAGGCGTAGATATCGCCTGTGCTACAAAAAAAAGAAGCAGTAATCTTTTCATTACTTGCCAAAGATAAAAAATTTCAAAAAAAGGCAGTAAGATCGAAACTAAATTTCAATTTTTTTGTATTCTGTAACTCAGTTTGTCCCTCCCAATTTTAATCTCTAAAAAATAAATGCCTACTGCGTAAGATGACAATTGAATAATTTGCTGTTTACTCTTTTTTGAATCTGAGAAAAGTTGATTGCCTTGTTCATCATATAGAATAACCCATGCCTCCGCATCATCGTCAAGATTAGGTATTACAATATTAATGCTTTCCATTGTAGGATTAGGATAAACCGATAACCCATATTTTGTTTGCAGCTCATCTTCCTTTATAGAATCCGATGGATTTGCAAGGCGAAATGGATAAAAAATCCTGCTCGTACGGTTTCCTGATGGGTCAGATGTAAAAGTGAAATGTGGTTGTGCATAGCCATACGTACTAGCTAAAGTTGAAATTAATATTAGAAGAAAGGACTTTTTCATATTTTTAAATATTATTATAAATATCTTTCTATTTGAATCATAAAAGTAAAATTTTCACAGGTGAATAAGTTCTTTAGAATTTGCCTCTGTCGGTCTAAACTCCATAATATATATTCCTAAGACAAGTCTGTCATACAACATATTTAAATCATTTTTCCACTTGTTCAAAAATTATTTTTAATATAGAGCTTTCTCAGTACGAGCAAGACACAATTAAATGTATCATATAGGTTCTTCTATTATTCACAAACCAAAACTTAATATACGAATTAAATACGATAATCTCGGTGCAGTCTAAAAAGTAAACACTTCAGCTGAACTATGCCTTTCGAACTTAAGATAACTTCATAAATAAATATATCATCATCTTTGAACCTTAGAAGGCAATCATTGGTAAGTCTTCTTGACTTTAGTTTTACTTTAGCATACATACAAAGCCCTAATTGCGGAAAAAACTTACCAGAAATCGGAGGTGAGATTGAATCCATAAGGATCACTCCGTTTATTTGCTTTTCCTGAAGCACAAATCTTCCTCCATTTAGCCTCAAGCTACTCAAAAATTTTGAGCTAGTGGTTTTTCCGTTTGCTAGAATATTTAAGCCAGTTTCGGTGAGGCTATCATGCTTATCAAATAAATTAAATCTACCAATAAGCTTAACTTGCTCTAATATCGAGTTAGCATTAACAATTGGAATGGTGTCAAAAATGAATTTATCAAATTGAATCGAATCAATCTCGTCAGGTTTCCGTACCAGCAAAACCATTTTATTTTCCTTATTGATTAAGGAGTATTTGTATTTTTCAAATCCTTCAGAATTATTGTAGTTAAAATTTAGAGGAACATAATTCAGTTCAAGCTCGTTTCTTAATTTCGATATAGTGCTCTTTGTAAATAAATACTCCCCTACTCCCCAGTTCCAAACATATATTTTTTTATTTTCAATAAGTATGGCGGTAATTGGCTTTAGCAATTCTTTATTATTTTTTAAAAGATTCTCCTTATTATTTAACAAGGATTTTAAATATTTTTCTGGCATATAATGCCCGTCTCTAAAAACTAAATTTTGTGAGAAACTAAAGAAAAAGCAAAAAATAAGAAACAATAAAACACACCAAGTTCGCATAGACATCATAACGTATTGCTTTTACTTAAATATCCAATACATAACGTTTGTATCCCACATATGTAATCCTGACCCCGACCAACCATGATCAAATATATCTATGTGTGGGCTTCCTCCCTGAAGAGGATATTGATAGAAGATGCCTGAATTATCGTAACCATCCGATGAAGTACATATTGCCATTGAGATGCTGATGATTTTTCTTTG
>JBDTTM010000003.1:0-31157 GCA_039930605.1 Bacteroidota bacterium | reverse complement strand
ACAGGCGGGTAGATATCGGCTTCTCGAAACAGATCATCGGGGAAGATGTGAAACGGCCACCAAAAATTAAATTACTCAGGAAATTCGAAGCCATCTGGATTACGCTGGAAGTATTTAATCTTTTACAGGTTAACAACGTCTCATCATATATCTGGATCACCGATGTAAGCAACGACAGGAGATATGCTGTTCCGAATTATCTTACCGGGCGACAGCTGAATCTTCGTCTCAATTTCAAATTCTAAAAATGAAAAAAATATTTCTATCTCTTCTGTTACTGGCAACCAGCACGCTTTCTTTTTCCCAGTCAATGATTTTCTGCGAGAAAGTTTCTCAACAGGATGGCAAACCCGAAAAACCAAGTCATATCTTCCGGATTGGAAGAGATGGCGGCTTCTTTCAACTTCTTGCTGTGCTCGATAAACCTGTGAACACCGCAGAGGTGAAGATTGATATTTTCAAGGTTGATGATACCGGGAAGGAATCCTTTGACGCGACTGTTACAGTCAATACACAACCGGAATGGGTTTGGTTTTCGAAACAGCTCAATTTTTTCAAAGGAGGTGACTACACAGTTTATGCCTACACAGCCGAAGACAAGCTTCTTTGTACTGGCATGGTGAAAGTTATTTTGGAATAGTGGCCCCAACCCGGCTCTCCCCCTGGCGAAAAGTTTTCTCTGAATTTCTAAAAAAAAACGCTGCAGCCAAGGCAATTGACTGCAGCGTATAATTACTATTCACCTAAAACAAACTCTAAATTTCTTTTATAAGCAGGTAAAAAGGTAACGGTTGAAAATTCAAACGGTTAAAATTTGGTTGGTGTGAACATCAACCGTTACCTGAAAAATTCCTGAGCTGAGATACCGAAGTTTTGCTTCGGACGAGGGATAGGGGGGATTCACGAACCCGGAACTTTTGCCTGCTTTTTATTAACTTAAATTCAAATCGAAACAATGAACGTTATGAGGTTAAAAGTATCTTGACCACCAATACCCAAAACGGAATTTTTGTGAAGCGTAGGAAAGATTAGGTGAATGTCTTTATTTGTGAGGTGAAAGGAATTTTTCAAATCTAAGAAAAGCCGATCCTTAATTAAAAACCATGGAAATGCAAAAAATACAGAAATAGATGCGAACGGTTATTCGGGATAATGGCAACCATTTTCAAAAGATATATTGGATGAAGCGATGCGTACTTTTTTCAGTGCTCCATTGCATTTCAACTGTTAACGGATCTGCACAATCAGCCTTTCCCCCTGGCGGATACAGAAATATCGATGAGCTTATAAAAAAGCATCCGTCCGTTGAGTGTAATTTCCATCCCGTTGCAAGAATCAAAGAAGAGATACTATACAATGGCGGCAACGATTATTTTATGCGCTGTGAAGAGGAAAACGCAGACCAGAAAATGATTACGACTGCGTTATATGCCGTGAGTATTGGTAGCACACTATTTCTGAATACACTTGTTCATCAACTTGCTACCGGTTACGCAATCGTGATAAGTGAAGGGAGATACCTGCTATTTTACTCCGGCTTTAAAGACAAAAAGAAAAACCGCACTTTGTCGATTGCCATTGCCGCAGGAAGAAGCCAGGTGGAACTTTCAATTCCCATCACAACAAGGGCAGTTCTTTCCCAGGCAAAACCACCTAAAAGATTTCTCCTTGTCATTGATATGCAAACAGAAATTCTCACCCTCTGCGACAGAAATTTTTTAATTAAGATCCTTAAACCATTTCCTGATATTGAATACCAATACGCTCTTGAGCCGGAACAAAACAGTGAACAAACCCTGATCAATTACATGCAGATGGTGAACAAAGCTTCAGGCACTAATTAATCGCGCTCTTCTGCCTGATCGTCTTTTGCAAAGATGAACCTGTTATTTAATCCTTTCACAGCAGGCGCAGAACTGCCATTATCGGTTTTATCAAATTCTTCCTTTGTCATGATTTGAAGCGGTTTCAATTTAGCAGCTTTGAGTGTTGCATTTACTTTGGGAAGATCTTCTTTCCATGTTGTTTCTGCTACATCTTCCTGCTTCTTCAATTCATAAGAAAGACCTTTCAATTTATCCAGTTGCGCATCAGTCGGCCTTCCATCATACCCGACAACAGAACCATAGAGTTCACTTAGCTTTTCACGGATGCGCTCTTCGCCGGTAATACCAAGTCCTTCCTTCGTTGCAACGAGTTCCTTGCGGATTTTCTCCATTTTATTCACATAATTTTGCATTGACTTGATAAGTGCTGCGTTCTTCGAATTCGCGATAACAGCTTTTGCAGAATCAATCATACCCAATACTTTGTGATTAAAAAATGCCAGGTCTTCTGTAAGACTATATACCTGCATCACAGCTGTGCGGTGTGCTGCAATGTCCTCATCACTGTGCGGCGAGATGGGATCTTTTATCAGCTCCACCGTTCCCGTATAAGTCTTGTCTCCCTTCGTTAATTTTACGGTATAAGTTCCCGGCTCTACCAGCGGACCGAAAAATCCTGAACCATCAGCCCTCACACCTTTTGCTGTGCGTGGTGGTTTGGTGCGCATGGACCAGCTGATTTTATTGATTCCCTTGCGCTTGGTGGCGGGAACAGTTCCCAGCGATTTTCCTTCTTTGTCAAAAATCTCTACTTTAAGATCACCTGTCGTAACACGGTCTTTCAGGTAATAAATGATACGGCAATCTTCCGGTGTATTCGGTCCTGAAAAACTTCCTGCCGTCGGATATGAACCACCCCAATGCCCATTTGTAACAGGAGTCGGACGGGATTTCAAAATGGTGACATCAGCATCCAGAACCTCCGTAGTCAATTGCCTGATTGGCGAAATGTCATCTACAATTAATATTCCCCTGCCATGTGTAGCTAAAACAAGGTCATTTGTTTTCGCATCAATCTGAATATCGCGTACAGCACAGTTGGCAATTTTTGCATTCATCTGCGCCCAGCTTTCTCCTCCATCAATGGAGACGTATAAACCGAATTCTGTTCCGAGGAAAAGCACATTTTTATTCATGATATCTTCCTTTATTTTATGCGCATAACCGGAATGAAGATCAACGGAATTGAGTTGCTTCCATGTTCTGCCAAGATCACCGGAACGGAAACAATATGTATTCATATCACCATACATGTGATTTTCAAAAGTCGCATACACAACATTTTTATCAAACTTGCTTGGCTCAATACTGCTCACCCAGCTTTGAGAAGGCATGCCGGTAATATATTGGTTGATCTTTGTCCAGTTTTTTCCTCCGTTAGTTGAGATCTGAAGATTGCCGTCATCGGTCCCCACCCATATCATGTTCGCATCGAGTGGCGATTCTGCAATTGTGAAAATAGTGCAATGATTTTCTGCGGATGAGTTATCCGTAGTCACTCCACCGCTCTCCTCCTGCTTCTGTTTGATGGGATCATTGGTTGTAAGATCAGGGGAGATACGCTCCCAGGTTCTTCCCTGGTTACCGCTCCGATGAAGGTATTGAGAACCCATGTATAGTTTCTTACTCGACGCGCCTATATACAAGGGTGTATTCCAGTTGAAGCGCAATTTGGTTTCTCCCTGCATTGGCTGCGGCTGGATGTCGAGATATTCATTTGTCTTCCTGTTCACACGCGAAGCATGACCACCCTGGTATTCGGAATACAATACATCTTTGTCAACAGGATCGGGTTGCACCCAGAAGCCATCACCGAAACCTACATTTACCCAATCACCATTGTCTATGCCGCCGATACTTTGTGATGCAGTCATCCATGAACCATTGTCCTGGAGTCCGCCATAAACATTGTAAGGAACTGCATCGTCAATCTGCACATGATAAAATTGCGACACCGGAAGTATATTCAGGAAAAGCCAGTTGTTTCCTTTATCAAGGCTCATGTAAACGCCTCCGTCAGTTCCGAGAAGAAGATGCGATGGATTCTTCGGATTGATCCACAAAGCATGATGATCACTATGTACCCAACCACCCTGATATCCGCCTTCTTTAAAACTCTTGCCACCATCTTCACTGATTGATAGTGACCATGCGGGACGATACACACGCATTGGATCAGTAGGGTCAACTGCAATCACACTGAAATAAAAAGGACGCCCTTCTACATTGTTGTTGCTGCCTTGCTCCGTCCAGCTTGCACCTGCATCAGTGCTGAGGTACAACACAGTTTTTTTTGCTTCCACAATGGCAAACAGG
The DNA here is from genome assembly GCA_039930605.1 of Bacteroidota bacterium. GTDB lineage: Bacteria > Bacteroidota > Bacteroidia > AKYH767-A > 2013-40CM-41-45 > JAPLDB01. The sequence continues at coordinate 26,955 of JBDTTM010000003.1, read as the reverse complement.
TTATCAGGTTTACTTGGAGCAAGTGCCAATGCAACGCGGCCGAATTCTGTTGTTGGCAATCCTTTCGTCAGTTTGTTCCAGTTTTTTCCGCCATCGGTACTTTTGTAAACTGCGCTTCCTTTACCTCCGGAAGAAAATGAATAGGGCTTTCTCCTGAACTCCCACGTACTTGCATAAATGATATCCGGATTTTGTGGATTAATCAGGACCTCGGCGCAACCTGTTTTCTCATTGATGTATAAAATATTTTTCCATGTCTTTCCACCATCGGTCGTTTTGAACAATCCACGATTTTTGCTGTCGCTCCATAACGGACCGGGCACAGCAACAAAAACTTCGTCATGATTTTTTGGATTGATGGCAATCCTGCTGATGTGTTCAGATGAATCCAGTCCCACTTTCGACCAATTCTCCCCTGCATCTGTTGACTTATACAACCCGGAACCGATACTTACGCTGTTGCGCATGTTTGATTCACCTGTTCCGCACCAGATAATATCCGGATTACTCTGGTCAATGGTAATAGCTCCTACGGACTGGTTGTTCTTATCAAAAATGGATTTAAACAATGTTCCTCCAGTTGTTGATTTCCAGATGCCACCACCTGCGGAACCAACATAAATAATGCGTGGGTCCTTAGTAACTACATCAATTGCGGAAATTCGGCCACCCATTACAGCAGGTCCGATCTGGCGTGCTTCCATCATACCCAGGGTTCCGCTTGTGATCTTTGACTTCACCTGGCCATTGGTTTCAGCAATTGAAATGCATGCAAATGCAGCAAGAAGTAGAATTTTATTTTTCATTGGACGAGGAATTAGAAATAAGACTTGAGATGTGAGAATTCTTCTTCAAAAAATTAGAATAGTAATCATGACAGAGAATGAACAGCCACGGGAATTACTGTTTCCCTATCAATTCTTTTTCTCTTCTATCGTAGCAGGTTGTGGTGATGGCATTTTAAAAATGCTTCGGTCAATGACAGGATTTATATTCACGGTTTCAACGATCAGCGCCTGACCTTGTGAAGCACCCGCTTCGCGGTTTTCCATCGCAAAAGGAAATAGAATATCGCCGGCTTTCCTGTAATCTGAATAAATGACATCGCCGGTTGTTTCTTTGTCCTTTGACTTATGCGTGGTAGTTTCCTTCAAAGTCAGGTATGTACTTGCATCGATGTAATCGTATTCTATGTCACCGCTTTTCTTGGTAACTTTCAGTTTATAAACTTCCGTTCCTTCCATGTCTTCCTTGCCAAGCAATTCAACGGAATGTCCTTTTTCTTTGTAGTTAAAAAGCGAACCTGTGAGGTCCATCTGATCCTTTGATTCCTTGATTTCATCAGCATTCATCCGCTCAGCGTCTTTCTTACCCGACATTGGATTGATACTCCAGCCGCTGTCACCTTCAACTGCTGACAATATCTTCATTCCCTGTACTTCTACCTCCACGCGCATTGCTTCATTGTTGATATAATACATGGTAATGGGCGCTTTCATACCCGGCGCTATCTCTACACTGCATAAAAGTTTCATTGTTTTCAGGTTGGCCAGGTTTTCCTTACCACCCATTGCCTCAAAATGCTTGTTGATGATTTCGTCTGCCGTTTGCGAATAAGAAACGTGTGATCCGATTGCAAATGCAAGCAGGATGAATAGTGATTTGATTTTCATTTGGTGTTTTTATTTTGCCCAAATGTAGCAGGAGAAATTGATTTTGGAAAGTTAATAGTTGTTAAGGGAAGAGACGTGGGATATTAGATGTGAGACATGAGAATTAAGGATTTTCGAATTCTAAACTGTAATATTGCATCCAAAGATAAAATTCCTCTCTCTTGCTTCTTATCTCATATCTAAAGTCTAATATCTCAAATCTTTCTTCATGTACTGGCTTGTAAAATCCGATCCTGAAACCTACGGGTGGCCTGAATTCATTAAAGACAAAAAAACTTCCTGGGATGGAATACGCAATTATGCTGCTCGCATTCACCTTAAAAAAATGGAGCGCGGAGATGAAGTCCTGTTTTACCATAGCAACAAAGATGCAGGCGTGGTCGGACTGGCAAAAGTTACAAAGGAATTTTATCCTGATCCCACTGCCACTGAAGAGGGTTGGGTAAGTGTTGAACTGCAATGCATTAAACCATTGAAAAATCAAGTGCCACTGTCAGCCATCAAAGCAGAAAAAAAACTTAAGGATATGCATTTGATAAAAATAAGCAGGTTGTCAGTGTCGCCTGTTACTACAGAAGAATTTGAAACCGTTCTTAAAATGGGCGGAGAATAAAACTAATCAGGCGAATGCAAATGCCAGATAACGCAGACCGCTGACGTGATTCAAAAAACAATCGATTCAATTTCCGGTATTCTTTCCCGCCTTGAATCAAGGTTCGGTTTATTTTTTACTTCCTGCATCGTTGCAACAATCTTTCTGGCATGCGCAATGATCTATGTTCAGCCACTATTTAAAGTTGCTTTTCATGGTATCCCTTTTTCAATGCTTTCCGAAAACCCATTTGATCTCTCCACACCGAACCCACTGCGATATAGGATACTGGCTCCGTTTATCGGATACCTCCTTTTTCTGCGTGGCGATAATTTTTTCATATTGCCCTTAATCTCGACATTGATTTTTCCTGCCATTGTATATTTCCAGTACCGCAAAAAAAATGTAGCGGCAATTGATTCATTGTTGATTACAAGTTTCATTGTCTTTTCCTGTGTCATACTTTTACCACTTATTGCTCCTGCTTATACGGATATCATTACCTGGCTGCTGATATTTCTTGCGTTCACATGGATCGAAAAAATTCCTTTGAGCGCACTTTGCTTTTCACTTGCCATACTAAACCATGAAAGCAGTATCGTACTATTGCCTGCATTGGTTCTTTACAGTTATCAAAAAAACAGGCATCGTTTATTACAGGCTATATGCCTGTTTCTGTTGGCATGTATCCCTCATCTTTGCTACCGCTGGTACATAGATTTAAATACAGAAACCGTCTACAACGTTTCATTCTATCTTTCAAAATCCAATATTTTTTTCACACTGAAGAAACTGATTCTATACCTGCCGGCTGCCGTTTTCTATGCATTCAAACTGTGGTGGGTATTCCCTGTTTGTTTTATTGGTTGGGCTGCATACAACAGAAAATACATTCAAGGCTCCATCATCCTCCTCATACTTGCAGGTGCATTTTCTCTAATCCTCATTAGCTACGATTATACCCGGATGCTTGTAATCGCATTCCCTGCAGTTCTGCTATCCTACGAATGGATGATGAAAATTTACAATCCCGAAAAATTTCGGAAATTTTCCTTGGTCCTGGTTGCACTGAATTTTTTAATTCTGCAGTACCACTTTAACTATGACGGCGCACAGCCCATGTTTCCATGGATTCTGAATAAAATATCAGAGATGTTGGGAATGCCAATTTATTAGCGATAACGCAACAGAGTTACAGACCCTTTTTTTGTTTTGGTTTTGATTCCATCCATTGAGTACTGAACTACACAGAGATAAATACCATCATGAACCAGATGATTGGAATAAGTTCCGTCCCATCCTTCATCGATGTCATCACTTTCAAAAATCTTTTCTCCCCAGCGATCAAATAAACGGATCTTGAAACTTTTGACACCAATTCCATAAGCACGGAATATTTCATTCAAGCCGTCACCGTTGGGCGTAAATGAATTCGGAAATACAACATCGTCCAGACATTTCTCCTCAACATAAATGCTGTCGACTCCCAAACATCCGGCTTGAGTTGTAACCGCAGCAAAATAAAACCCGGGCCTGTCAATAAAGCGGAATGAAGAATCTGAACCATCATCCCACAGGTAAGAAGAAAAAATTCCTGCATTCAATTCAATGGTATTGCCGGTGCACAAAGAAGTATCGCTGCCGAGAAAATTTTCCGGTGTCCCCGCAGTGCCTTCAGGAACATTGACCGCTATTGTCAGTGGAACGCAAATGCCGGGGCCACTTACAGTAACCGTATAATTTCCTGACATAAGATTAAAAGCTGTGTCTGTAGTCTGTACCGGCACAGTATTCCATGAATAGGTATAAAGTCCCGCGTTAGCCGTTTCCAAAATTGCCATGCCATCACTTGCGCCTGAACAGCTGGTTGATGCTGATGAAGTAGTTGGATTAAAAGATGCGTTGGTTAACAGGACCTGTACACTTTCATCTAAATTGCATACATCAGTTCCACCAATTGTGACAGTGTATAAACCCGCAGGAAGATTTGTTGCTGTTGAAGTAGTTTGAACCGGAACGCTATTCCAGGAATAACTATATGCACCCGCAGGAGTAACCGTTGCTGTTGCTGTGCCATCACCAATTCCCGCACAGCTTTCATCAGTTGCAGAAACCATTGCATCAATAATGGTGATAACATAAGTGAATGAATCCGGCGCGCTGCATGAATTCCCGGTAACCAATTTTACATCGAATACTCCGGGAGTATTGAACAGGTGAGATGGATTTTGTTGAGCGCTTGTTCCCCCATCTCCGAAATTCCAGCTCCAGGTTGTCGGACAAACAGTTGAACCGTCTGCAAATAAAACCTCATTGGAAGAAGTACAATTGTAAGTGAATGATGGAATGGTTTGAGTGGCTTCTTCAATCCTGAAATCATCGAAAGCAAGTCCGTCATAATCGTTGCATTGTGTACCGGAGCCAAATGTAAATCTAAAACTAACCTGAGGTTCATGTGCCAGGTTTTTCAGACAATGCTTTGCCAACTTCCACGCCCCGCTTCCGTTTCCCCCCGAACAATTTCCTGCAGAGGGAAGTATGGTCCCGCTCCAACCCCTGTTTACAGTCACGAATGAATTCAAATTGGTAATTGAAATCTGGTTAAACCAGTTTTGGGTAAAGCAATCTGTCGGCTCGTTCGTGGTACCCACATTGATCCATGTAGTTCCGCCATTCAGCGAGTATTGAAAATTCCCCCCGTCATATTGATTTTCAATTTCCCAAAAAATCTGGAAGGACACTACAGGAAAATCGAGTGCAGAGAAATCAAAGCACGGACTCTCCACCCACGACCGCTCTCCATACTGATAAAAGGAAGCCGTCAAACCACCTGTAATCCAGCAATTGGTACCACTTGCTGCTGCATTGATGATTGCTTTTGAAGGTACGCCACGCGCCCAGTCATTGTTGGTGCCGCCGGCAGTCCAGTTCCCGGCACCGGTTTCAAAATCCTCCGCATAAGGAAAAGTGCCGATCGTAGCAGTACAGGCAGCCTGAATCGCAGAATTTGTGATCAATCCAAACAAGGCTAAAACAAGGAAAAATTTAAAAGATATTTTCAAGTAAGCAAAAGTAGTGAACACAGGTTGAAACACGTAAGAAATGTCACGCAAAGGCACAAAGATCGCAAAGACTTAGGAAATTTGGGTAGTATCTCAGTTTGAATATTAACTACTCCCAATCCTCCATAGGCCGGGGTTGGATAGGATAATGAACGTTTTCAAAATATATTTTTAAAAAATCGGTCGAGGCATCAAAAACAAAATGCCGGTCAATCTCACCTAATAAAATAATGAAATGAGAATTTAGTATGGTAAAAACCATTTTCTCATTGATTGTATTATTTTTACCATCATGCTTTACTACCAACATCATATCATTACCCCCAGATAATCCAACTGCAATAGGACAAACATTCATTATTTCGTGTTCAAAACCAAATTCAATTGTTATGATTTTCTTATTATCAATTGCTTGATAAATTCTTTGCCACATTTCATCCATAATAGAGTTTGATTTTAACTACCTGCGAATTTGATTTCTGGAGCTCTCAATGTTCAGTTTTAATGCCTCGACATTCATTTTAATCGTTGCCACTTGCTGTTCTTTTTGCTCTGGTGTTCTTAAAAATTGAAACTGTTAAGAATCATTTAACCTTGTTTCTTCGGCTTCGAAATGTCCTTGAAACTGTATTAATTATGCTTGAAGGGAGTCCTGTCTTGCCCCTTCATAAAGTTCCCATTTTCGAATAGAATCTTTTACGGCCTACTCTCTTGCAATCTTGACTCTTACCTCTTACGCTGAGGGGCCGCACGCAGCAAAGACAATACAGAGAATTGCAGCAAATGAGATTAAGTATGTTTTCATGGTAGATTGTTTTAGCAATGATAATAAAAAGGTGTATTATTTCAAACTGGACTACTACTTAAAAACCATGTCACACAAAACGAGTATTGTCCCTTTTTCAGCCGTCTGGCTTTCTTCAAATTGCCGAAAATTAGCAACCTTTATTTTGTTTGTAACTTTGCAGTCCGTCCGACTTGTAAAACTTCATTAGTTTCACATTTGATACAGTTTCCAATCACCGACAAATCAATCTCACTAACCAATCAAAAAACAATATTCAACAAACATTTGTTGTTTAGGTACGTTTTTTTGTATAAATTAGCTACCATGTATTCCGCAGTACAAATCGCAGTTGCCTTTGTTAACAAGGGCATTGCTGAGGGCAATTATGTTACTCAAATGAAGTTACAAAAACTCGTGTATTTTGCTCATGGTTATCATTTGGCTACCAATAATCAGCCATTGATTCGTGAAGAAATACAGGCTTGGGAATTTGGGCCTGTTATACCAAGTATTTATCATGCTTTTAAACTTTATGGAAGTGACGTTATTGCAGATTTAAAATACGCTTCTGTTTCTCCCAGCGATTTAAGTATTAGGCTTTCTGCAAGCGCATTAGAAACTATTAATTATACATGGAAAGCACTTAGCGGGGTTAGTGCGGCAAAACTGTCTGCATGGACACATCAGAACGGATCACCTTGGCAAAATGTCTATAATCCCGGAGTCAGAGATATTAGAATAGACCAAGAAGAAATACAAAAATATTTTAAGATTTTTTTGCAGCCTGCTTAATCCTGGCACATGGCGGACACACAAACTAAACTTCCTTCGGAAATAGCGAACACTATTTCGGGTTTTGAAGCTGCTCCAGAAATTAAAAAGGAGCAGGCGTATTTGTCAAGTCAAGAGGACGTAGAATGGAAGCGCGCGCACATTAAAGCATTGAATCAAAACACAGACGAAAGAAAAAAATATGCTCGTTGGATTTTTATTTTCACGTGTTCTTGGGCTGCAATTATAATGTCAATGGTTATGTGTGCTGGATCAAACGGAATGAAGTTTTCGGATACAATTATTATTACGTTGATTACCTCTACAATGGTAAACTTCTTTGGATTCTTTTTACTCGTAGTAAAATACCTATTCAATCCACAGAAGTCAATGTGATTTAATGGGTAGATCCAATTCCTTTATACCTTTCAGAAAGTTGAACAATCTGTTCAACGCTCATTACTTCCTGAGTCAATCCGGCTTCCATTGCAGGCGTTACTCTAAGGGTTTGGTGTCTTCTGCAAAAGTTGTAGTGAACGAAATGCAGAGCAAGTGAATGACAATGGTTTTCAAGTTTCTTTGAGAAAGCATTTGTGAGGCGGGTGAATCTTCTGTTTCCCATTCTCAGAGTTAGGTTTTGTCTATCAATGTAGCTTGTAGAAATATTTTTTGGATCAGGGTTTCCTGTTATCGGTGTTTTCTTCGCGCTGACAAATGGAGAGGGTGAATATTTCCGTTCGTCGTTTTTATCGTCAACCCCTCCATACACTTTTACAAGCTGTGCAAAATCAATGTTGTTTCCGAAGTTTGCTTCAACTGCTTGTATGTATGCTTTTAATCAGTCTGTTGTCAACTGAATTTTGATATTCAGTCTGCGCGCAAAGTCTTCAACAAAATACATTGCTGTATCTGCCTCGCGTTCCCCACTAACCAGCTGATTACAAGTTTTGAATCCGGATCCATTGCTATCCATGTCCATGCATCACCTTCTCCGTCCCCCTTTTCTGGATTAACAACGTGACCTTGTTTCTTTCCAACAAACGACCAGCATTCATCCAGTTCAGCCCTCTTTGTATTTAGGCACTTTACTGTTTCGTAATCGAAAATTGAACAAGCCTGACCAACTTCAACCAGCAACTTTGTAACGGTGTTGATTGATACGCCAGGATAAAGAATTTCCACTTTCGTTATTATTAGAAGTGTGCCAGTTTTTGCAGAGAAAAGGCTTACCGTATTTATTGATACTAACCGGTTTGCCAACCCTGTTTTCTAACCTGATCGAGGCAAGAACATATTCTGAAAGAATGTTTCATCAAATGATTTTGACGCGACTAAGCCCAGAGGAAAGCAGGGAGGCCATAGTTGTTCGAATTCAGAAAGAGAATTGCCCGGTTCATCTTAGTGAAGAGGGTATAAATGAAATAATAAAATATTCAGGCGGGTATCCTTACTTCATTCAATATCTATGTAAGGAGATATATGATTCATACTTGCAGCAAATTGCAATGAAGAATCCTAAGCCATTAGTTTTGTTGGATGAAATAATTAGAAAACTAGATACAGATTTTTATCAAGGGCGTTGGGATAAAGTAACAGATAGGCAAAGAGACCTTTTAACAATAATTGCAAAATTGGAGAATGTTGAAGATTGCTTTACCATTAAAGAAATTGAGAAAGAGTCTAAAAAAACAGACGAACCATTTAAGCCAAGTCCAATAAATTTAATGCTAAAATCTTTGACATCATCTGGCTTGATTTACAAAAATAGGCATGGAAAATATTCATTTGCCGTACCAATGTTTTCTCATTTTATAAAAAGGGAATTAGGGAATGAAGAACCAGGTGTTGTGATTGAAAATGATGATGACGATTTTGATGGCGATGCTTTTTAGTTCTACTTTTTCCACCTTATTATAGCGGCTTTGCTCGCTATCTCTTTTCGTTCTTTAGCAGATAGCTTTTCGGCGCGCGCCTTGCCACCTTTCAACCCACCTAAACGACCCAACACAACAGCGGCAGGATTCTTACCTTTGTGCAGATCATCGTCCTTTGCTTGTTCTGTGAGAATGTCAACGATAAGTTTTGCGCGCTGGTTCACATCAGATGGTCGTTTCGATTTCTTAGCCATGCCACAAAGATAAAACCGATTATTGAGCAGTCAAGCATGGTCAGTAGTTAAAATTCAAACTGAGACACTACCGAAATTTGTTCAAATACTTCTTCGCGGCCTTTGCGCCATTACGCGAGAAAAAAAAATTGCGCGAAAAATCCAATAGGAACTATCTTCGCAACTGATTAATCCTATGCAAATCGTAGAAGTGCTGACCGCGCAGTACAAAAAACATTTTCTGCTCTTGCCATTAAAGCTTTACAAAGATGATCCCAATTGGGTTCGTCCGCTTGACAAAGATGTAGAAGCTGTTTTTGATCCGGCACAAAATAAATTTTTCAGGGACGGTACATGTGTCCGGTTCCTGTTGCTCGATGTGAACGAAAATATCATTGGACGTATTGCAGTGTTCACCAGCACCAAAATTTTTAAGAAAGAATCGCAACCTACCGGCGGTATCGGTTTTTTTGAATGCATCAATGACCAGTCAGCAGCAAATAAGATGTTTGACCATTGCAAATCCTGGCTCCTGGAAAAAGGAATAGAAGCGATGGATGGGCCGGTTAATTTCGGTGAGCGCGAAAGCTGGTGGGGATTGATTGTAAAGGGTTTTACGCCTGTCCCTTACAAAATGAATTACAATCCACCATACTACCAGACACTCTTCGAAAATTATGGCTTTCAGACTTATTTCGAGCAATGGTGTTATTCATTGATTGTCGCAAACAGGCTGGATGAAAAATTCTATGAGCGGCATGTAGAAATAGAAAAGAACCCCGATTACAAAGCTGTTTATCTCCGGAAAAAAGAGTTGGCAAAATTTGCAGAGGATTTCCGCATCGTTTATAACAAGGCATGGGCGAAACGCGGAGAAGGAAAAGAACTGGAAGCAAAACAGGTACAACTCTTCTTCAACAAGATGAAACCAGTGATCGATGAAAAAGTTATCTGGTTCGTGTACTACAAAAATGAACCCGTAGCCATGTGGATTAATCTGCCTGATATCAACCAGATCTTTGGAAAATTCAATGGGCGTTTCGGCCTGATTGAAAAGCTCCGTTTTGTGTGGATGTTGCGGAAAAGAATTTCAGACAAATTTATCGGGCTCGTATTTGGCGTGGTTCCGGAGCATCAGGGCAAAGGGGTTGATAGTTTTATGATCGTAGAAGGCGCCAAAGTAATCCAGACTGGAAAACTCTATAAAGATTATGAGATGCAGTGGATCGGGGATTTCAACCCGAAGATGGTTACGATAGCCGAAAACCTTGGTACCCAGAAAAGCAGGATTCTCAAGACCTACCGGTATCTTTTCGACAGGACAAAACCATTTGAGAGGCACAGGATACTTTAACAGGTATTCAGCCCAAATATCGATTTTAATAAACAAAAAACCTCGAAATCAAATAGATTTCGAGGTTTTAGTGATCCCGCTGGGATTCGAACCCAGGACCCCTACATTAAAAGTGTAATGCTCTACCAGCTGAGCTACGGAATCTCTCATCCACCTTCGCCAAGGCTTCGGTGGACTACGTTTTTTAATGGGGGTGCAAAAATAGAAATCTATTTCATTCTCCGACTTATTGTGAAAAAATGTTTTATCAGCTAAAATATAAGCAAAATTTCACTGCCTTATGCTAAATTTTGTGCCGGGAATAGATTCATTCTGGTGCTTAAGGAAAAATTAAATAAACTAAAAAAAATTCATGCACCAAAAAAGTCGATCGTGTGATATTATCATTTTCCAATACTACTTTTCCAGCAGCTGGTAACCCGTTCCATACACATTAATTATTTCCAGGGACTGATCCGGCTTTAAGAGGTTCCTGATGCGGGTAAGGTAAACGTCCATGCTCCGCGCAATAAAATAATCATCATCACCCCAGATGTGATTCAGGATAAAACTTCTTGTGACGAGTTCATTTTTTTTCTCGCACAATAACTTCAACAGCTTTGATTCCTTAGGAGTCAGTTTTTTTTCCGGTCCGCCGGTTGACTTCAATACCCTTGATCTGGAATCAAATTCAAAAATTCCCAACCTGAAATTGTATGTTCCATTTTGATCCGCATGCTTCGGGCTCCTTTTCAGAACAGCCTGTATCCTGTAATTGAGTTCCATCAAACTGAATGGCTTTGTGATATAGTCATCACAACCGGTTTTAAATCCCAACAGCTTATCTGCTTCCATTGAACGCGAAGTGAGAAAAATAATCGGCACCGTTTCATTGATGAGCCGGATCTTGGCTGCCAGTTGAAAACCATCCATCCTCGGAAGCATGATATCAAGTATGCACAGGTCGAAATGAGTTTCTCTGAAACGCCTGAATCCTTCCTTCCCGTCATGGCAGGTTTCTACCTTGTAGCCATTGGAAAATAAATTATCCTGCAGCAGGTAACACATGTTGCGGTCGTCTTCCACAAGCAAAACGGATGTAGTGGGATGGTCTGAAATCATGCAGCAGGAATATAAATTTCAAATTCACTTCCTTCTCCCAATTGGCTATTTACTCCAACTTTACCCCGATGAGCATCCACAATAATCTTCACATAGCTCAAACCCAATCCGTATCCTTTTACATCGTGCAGGTTGCCTTGCGGCACACGGTAAAAATTTTCAAATATTTTTTTCTGATGCTGCGTAGAAATACCAATGCCATTGTCTTTTATCCTGATCACAACACCTTCCTGACTGGAGGCCGTACTGATCAGGATGTCCGGGTTGCAGGAATTGTAATTGATCCCGTTGTCAATCACGTTATAAAGTGCATTAAACAGGAGCGTTTCATCTGCATTGATCACAGGATCTATTGCTTCCAGGTTACATGCTATTGTAGTGCCGTTGCCATTGATAACCGGCTCAAATGCCGAGACTGTTTTCTGGATCAACTGGTGAAGATCAATTTTCTCCAGTGAAAGATGCAGTTTTTCCTTTTCAAACCTGGCCACTTGTAGAATGCGGTCTACATTTTCCCGGAGACGTTCAGTTTCATGTCCGATAATTTTTAAAACCTTCTCATCACGTATTCCGGCACCGGGTTTATTTGATGCGATATTCTCAAGCGCCAAAGAAATGTTTGTCAAGGGGGTTTTGAATTCATGCGTCATATTGTTGATGAAATCATTTTTCATCTCTGATAATTTACGCTGCTTCAAAATAATTCTTGCAAAAAGATAAAATGCCACGAGCAGAATGACGACGATAAATACAGATGCAATGAGGAGCCTTTTGATCCCCGCCAAAATGAGTTGACTGTAATTGAGAAATGAAACGCGCAATTCATATGGTTGAGAAAAGTATGCCGAATTAGTCAACGGAACTTTTAAAACGCTTTGCAATAAAGCGGTGCTGTCCTTCATGTCCTTTGTAAATTCTATTCTATTGAGGTCACTGCGGACAAAACCAAATTGAAATTTATCGTTGATCGATACTGCATTCATATTTTTTTTCAGCAATGAATCTGTAAGTTGCGGGGAAAATCTTTTCTCAATAGGGATATTTTCAGAAAAGGCATCGCGGTAATTCTTCAAGGTTATTTTCTCAAGCTTATTGCCTGATGCACTTGCTGCTATTCCATCTTCCGTCAGGTAATTAAATGTCAACACCATGCTCACATTAACCGGCGAACCAAACATCAGGTTAGACCATTCAAAAGGAAGGTTTTGATTTGCATTGGCATAAAACATCGGTATGGTATCCGGGTGGCTTTTTTCATCATCCAGGAATCGATCATGCTCCCACTTTTGCTTAACGATATAAAATCCTTCATGACTGTTAATTTTTGTTTTTGAAAATAACTCGAAGCAGGCCAATTGTTTATTCAACTCATCAGTTGTAGCAAGCATGGCATCTTTAACTTTCGAATTGAATTCCTTTTCCGTGAGCCGGTATGAACTATATGCCCAGTAAATCTGAACCCCAATCAGTGCTGCCAACGCAATACCTACACCGGAAATGATCAGGGTCACAGTCGATTTCTTCATCTCTCAAAGGTGATTATTTTTCCTTTAGTTAAAAAAGAATTAAGGATGTTTTAAGAATCTTTAAACATCTTTTAACCTGCTGCTGATTGGCGATGTAGTTATTTCACCAGTACCAGCCGCCCGTTCTTTAACTAAACGACTGTTATGCAGAAAATATAAAACTTCAGATCCGGGCGGACTGCTAACAGTCACTCTAATAAAATTTAATATGAATAAAAATCTACTCATTTACTGTTTCGGTTTCATTTTAATTTTCTGTATGGCAATCAATTCAACTGCTTATGCACAATGGTGTGTACCGAATTCCATTATACCGTACAACGCAGCCATGCCGGGCATCACACATGTCGTTATTGGCAGCATTGACAGGACTTCCGCTGACCTGGAAAACTATCCATACAACAGTTATGTAAACACAGGATTGTCAACCGACTTGATTTTGGGAAACACGTACACGATTTCCATTACGCACACCATAGACGCTTCCATTTGTCCTGACATGAACATTCGTGTATGGGTTGATTACAATCTCGATTATAGCTTTGATGATGTTGGTGAAACTGTTGTCTCCACCGATCACCATCTTCCCGGAACATATACAGGAACGTTTACCATTCCGATCACTGCAGCGACGGGAACAACACGTATGCGCGTAACAGCAAAAATGTCAAATACAGGCGGGCATACCCTTCCAACCCCGTGTGACTTTCCTGCCGATCCATTTGGATATCACGGAGAGATGGAAGACTATATGGTCAATATTATCAGCGCGACTCATGTGAACGGGATATCAAATGAAAATGCCAACCTGAATATTTTCCCTTCAATGATCAGTGATCATGCAACAATTTCATTTTGCCTGGCTCCAAATACTCCGGCATTGATTCAACTGTTTACGTTTACCGGTGAATCCCTTTGGACAAAGAATACCAGGACTTCCGTTTCAGGAAAACAGGAAATTGAATTGGGCAAAGAAGTTTTGGACAACATCAGCCCCGGTATTTATTTTATTCAGCTGACAACTGAAAACAAAAAGGAAATAAAAAGAATGGTGATCCGCTGAGCGCTATTACATGCTGAAACCGGAATGTATTCTCGCTGTATGCATGATCATTTTGTTTCAATCCTGCACTAACGATAAGTTTGAAACAGACCTTTGTGCATCAGTATCGTATGTTGAAACTATTCAGCCAATTATTAATATGAAATGCGCAGTCTCCGGTTGTCATGTTTCCGGCTTTCAACCCGGTGATTTTACGAACTATCAAGTCCTGAAGCAAAAAGTGGATGATGGAAAACTTCAACTTGTAGTTTTCGATCTGAAAATAATGCCACCTGTTAATAAGCTGTCGGATGAGGAGACTTCCATTGTAAAATGTTGGATTGCAAACGGCGCAAAGTCAAATTAACCGGCAGAATAAATGAAAATATTTTTTGAATTTAATTGTTAAACCACGCATGGCCCGGAGACAACATATTTGTAACCGGCTCATCAAAATAATGATAAGTAAAATAATTTATGGCCCTCTCCATCAAGAAAACAAATATCATTTCATCAATAGATATTGCCCTCCTGGTCGGAACGATTCTCAATTTCATTAATCAGTTTCAAGCACTCGTTTCGCTCGACCCGTCAGCAATTTCAATCGAAAAAATAATCCTCACCTACCTGGTTCCATTTATTGTCCTTGTATTCTCATCGACCAATTTTACTGAAAGAGGTCATGGAAAAAATTGAGCCGGTTCGTGGGAATATTTTAAAGAGTTAGTTCAACCGGATTTGCCTGTTTGAATTTTAACCAAAAGACAAACTGCAACTCAGGAACATTTATTTTTCTTCTTCACCATCTTCCGGGTAATGCTTTCTTACATGCATGTACTTCGAAACGAAATGGCGAATACGTTCAAATAACCGGTCAGCACCCTGGTAAACTGAATCTTCTGCTTTTGATTCCGCTTTGGAAATATACCTTCTCAATAACAGTATAAACCCTTCGGACAAACCATTTTCAAAAACACTGTTCTTGTCAAACTTCAATCCTGTAAAGGATTCCAGGGCATTCATTAAAATATTTTTCGGCTTCAGGCTTTCTTTAATATCGGCGACATCCGAACGCAGAATTTCTTCCTGAGTTTTCGATAACTGCTTGAGTCGCCTTATCTCCAGGCGAAGTTCTTTGCTATTACTAATCTTCTTCGCTTTCATTATCCTCAAAATAATTACTGATGATTTTATCTGCCAATGGCTTTTGAATCCACTGATCTTTTTTCATGAGAAAGAGAATTCCTGCCAGCAGGTAAAAGCCAGCAACGGACATAAATCCTATATACGTATGACCTGTATATTCACCGACAACGTATGCAATGGCAATTCCAATAAAAATAAAAAACAGGAAGAATAAAAAACCAATAATAAATCCTCCTAAAGCAATACCGGCTGCCTTGCTCATTTTATCCAATACGGTGAGCCGTGTTATTTCGCTCTTCGTTTCTATATAATCCTTGATGTGGTCGAGTAACTCTCCGGTCTCCTCCTCCACTGTTGATCTTTGACGGCTTTCCATGTTCATTTTGATTAAGCCACCGGATTATCAATATCCGAAGCAGGTGTAGACTTCATTCCTTCCTTTATCCTGTCAGCCGCTTTTCTTACAGCTTCACTCACTTTTTTTCTTGTTTCTGCACCTTTCTCAGGGGCCAGTAAAATTCCAATCGCTGCCCCTATTGCAAGGCCTCCAAACAAGGCAAATAATACATTCGGATTTTTACCCATAGCAGATTATTTTTATCAAATGTAGGGAATATTCATTTTGGGAGTCTTCTTTTAATTGTTTTACATTTATCGCTCTAAAATCACCTACTAACGAATAGAAAATGCAAAATGAATATGATGTAGTAATTCCGGGTGGCGGACTCGCCGGACTTGCCTTATCCATTCAACTCAAGAAGGAAAATCCGGAAATCAAAATCCTGGTACTTGAAAGAAGAGAAAGTGAAGCTTCAACAGCTGCACATAAAGTCGGAGAATCTACAGTTGAATTGGGAAGTCACTACTTAAGAGAAGTTCTCGGGCTTAAGGATTATCTCGAAATGCATGAGTTGCCCAAACATGGTCTCCGATTCTTTTTTCCATCTTCGGACAAAGACGATATTCCTACCCGTGTGGAACTTGGTCCGCGTGAACGGCTCCCGCAACCGAGCCACCAGCTTGATCGTGGGACTCTGGAGAATCACATGGCGAAAAAAACACAGGACCTGGGAACAACATTTATTCTCGGCGCAACAGTGAAGGATATTGCGGTTTCTGCATCGGGACATGAAGTGATGTATGTGAAAGACGGAACTGAGAACAAGGTGAAATGCAAATGGGTTGCTGATGCGACAGGGCGTGGCAGTTTTATGAAACGCAAATACCAGTTTCAAAAACCCATGGAACATCATGTGAATGCTGTTTGGTGGAGATTAAAAGGCGTGATTGATATTGATGACTGGAGCGATAACGAAGAATGGCGTTCTTACCTGAAACCCGGACTGCGTTTGCTAAGCACGGTCCACTTTATGGACAAAGGCTATTGGCTGTGGGTGATCCCTTTGGGTTCAAAAAATACAAGTATTGGTATTGTCGCCGATCCTGCAGTACATCCTTTCGAGACATTCAATAAGTACGACAAAGCTATGGAATGGCTGAAGGTAAATGAACCCCGCGGTTACAAAATGCTTTCTGCCGAAACTGACAACCTGTTGGATTTTAAAATCCTGAAACACTATGCGCATCATACCGGTCGAGTCTATTGCGCACCGGAGCGCTGGGGCGTAACGGGAGAAGCAGGCGCCTTCCTGGATCCATTGTATTCCCCCGGAACAGATTTCATCGCGATGAATAATTCATGGCTTTCTGACCTGATTCTGAAAGACCTGAAAGGTGAAGATATCAGCGGCCTTGCAGAAGTGTATGAGCAATCGCACCTTTCGTGGGTGGATAACTGGATACCCGTTTACCAGGATAAATACCTGCTGATGGGAAATGCACAGATCATGGTGATGAAAATTTTCTGGGACTGGGCTACCTACTGGTCCATTCCAACATTGATATTTACCAATAAAGGATTTACAAATCTGAAGGT
Organism: Bacteroidota bacterium; assembly: GCA_039930605.1. Classification (GTDB taxonomy): domain Bacteria; phylum Bacteroidota; class Bacteroidia; order AKYH767-A; family 2013-40CM-41-45; genus JAPLDB01. Next base: position 9,858 of record JBDTTM010000003.1, on the reverse strand, counting down.
CCTCAAAGAATTATTTTCTGCCAATGGCCTGGGAAGGAAATTCGGCGCGCTGAATAAACAAATGCAGGATCTATTTCTGGAATGGCTTCCATACCAGCATGAAGCTTTTGAGAACCGTTACATCGACCCGTATGACCTCAGCTACATGCGCGACTTTCAACTGGGCATTGATGTAAAATATGAAACCGAAGCCCTCATTGAAAAAGTTGCTGCCAACCTGAAAACTCTTGAACAGGTTGCCAGCGCTATGTTCCGGCTCATCAGTGCACAGGTAAACGGAACTCCGGCAAACATGAAAGTGGACCCTTATCGCGTCCGCCTGAAAAAACTTCCTGATCCTGTGGAGCTCGAAATAGATGACAATATTGATCCGGTAATCACAAAAGACGTAGACCTGATGTGGTTCTATGCCAAAAAGGAAATTGCATGATCCGGGAAGAGAATGATGTCGCACAGAGAATGGAAACCGTCATGCGGATTTTCATTGAGACGCAATCGGTGTCCGAAAATGATTTTTACGCGTTGGCTTTGAAACTGGATGAAACGGAAAACGAATACCGTTCGGTTGCCTATGAATCTGCATCAATGACTATTGCATTAAGTGAATTGGAAAAAAACGATTCATTAGACCGCTGGCATGAATTCAAAAATGGAATCGGAAGAAAACACGCATCGCAGGTTCATGCCGGACTGGGTTGGGCGATCGCAAAAAAGAAAATGCCACTTGATGGACTGTTAGAAAAAATAGATCCGCTTTTACAATTGAAGGTGATTGATGGATATGGTTACTATGAGGGAATTTTCCGCCAGCGTTTCTCCATCGTTGGCAAAAATATTCCTGATGAAATTGCAGTTCCACTCCTGCCCGGTTATGACCAGGGGCTAGGCCGCGCACTTTACTATAATTCCAGGGGGGCAATCGAAAAACTTCCGGGAATGATTGCTTCTTTTCCCGATTCAAGACATGCCGACCTCTGGAGAGGCATTGGGATGGCCTGCGTGTATGTTGGCGGCTGCGATGGAGAAATGTTGAATGACCTTTATAGCATGGCAGGAAAGTATGCTTCCCAATTGAGCGTAAGTGCTGCATTGGTTTCTTATGCACGGCATGATGCAGATGCAATCACCCCTTACGTCCAAACGGCCTGCATCTACTGGTGTGGTTGCCAATTTAAAAATGTTTTGGACGTAACACTCAAGGCGGCATCCGTGATGCCTGGAAATGACAATGCTTATAAGGAATGGATTCAAGCCATTGCCGGAGAACTTGCATCCTTTCAGTCTTCATAACAAACGGACATAAAAAAAGGGAACCGAAGCTCCCTTTTAATTTTCAGTTGACTCCAATTTATTTTTCCAACTCTGCTTTTACTTCATTGTATTTATCGGTTTGGTTGGTGCGTGCATAAAGTTGCTTCAAGAGGTTCAGCGTTGCAGTGTAAGTTGATTTGTCGTCTTCAGTCTTTTTCTGGTTAAGCTCTTTTGCCCTTTCAAGATATGGCTGAGCATCTTTCAGTTTCTGATCAACCTTTGCCTTCGCTTTGGTAAATTCGTTGTTGTCTTTGATCGAATTTGCGATGGTTGCAAGATCGGCGGCCTGGCCAAAAAGCAGGTTACCAACATTATAAGAAGCATCCATAAAATCTTCTTTGATCTCCAGGGCTTTCTGGTAGTCAGAGACTGCCTTATCCTGCTCATTAACCTTTTCATACAGGTTTCCACGCATATTGTACAGCCTTTCATTGCTCTGATCGCTTTCGATTGCACCTGAAATTTTGTCTATCAGTTCTTTGGTTTTTCCCTGGGCGACATAAATTGAAATTTCCTGGCCTATCAACCCGGTATGCTCTTCAAATGTTGCCCTGCCCATCTCTACATACTCCAGTGCTTTTGCTGTATCTTTTTCCTGCAGCAAAATGCGCGACATACTTAGATAAATTGAAGGGTCATTAAACTTCACATCAATAAGTTTTTGCAAATACACTTTTGCATTGATAAAATCATTGAGGCGGAAAGCACACAGGTATAGGTTCTTCGTAACAACATCAGGCGTAATATTATTTCGCTTCATGTTATTACTCTTGTCAAACGGAAATACCTCAAGCACTTCTTTGTAGAATTTCATCGCCATTTCCGTATGACCAGCCTGGTACTCATCAACGGCGCGGTTGTACAAACTATAGCCGGCAATCCACGTAAAGATATCGGTTGAATCCTTGTAGTATTCTTTTTTATCTGTATGAATACAATTGATAAAACTCTGTGTGGAAATAAACGCCGCTTCCGGATTGGATTTAGCAAGCTCCTTGTCGTCATTGACTGCCTGGTAAACCTTTCCACGGTAAAACCACATCTTCGGATCGTTTGCTGTGGATTCATATAAGGCTGCTTCATCTATGAATTGCTTCGCTTTTACAATGTCCTTTAACTTGAGCAGGTCAGCTGCGCTTTGAACGCTTGCCTTTTGCGCAAAACTATTTCCGGCAAGGAATAATAAAAGTATAAGAATGCGATTAATCTTCATATTTCAGTTTTTTTCTTAGTCCAACTCTACTTCGGTGACTTTCCCAATTCCAAGTTTTTCGAGCTTGCTTTTAATTGCATATTTATTCCCTACAACAAGGATAATCATCTTATCAGGATTGATATATTTTGTTGCAAGTGCATTCAGCTCTTCTTTGGTAACACTCTTCAGGATGTTTTCCTGCGTCACTGAATAATCTTTCGGCAGATCATAATCTATAATGCGCGAAAGGAAGCCTGCCTTCTGCCCCGGCGTTTCATATCGAAGTGCTTCTGCATTGAGACGTGACTGCTTCACAAACGCCACCTCTTCGTCAGTGATACCGTTTGCTTTAAAGTCTTTAATAATCTTCATCACTTCTGCAATTGCAGTATCAGTTCCAGACCTGCGCACACTTGCATTGATTTCGAATATGCCGGGATATTTAGATCCTGTGAATGATGAATTGATACCATAAGTAAGACCTTTTTGTTCACGAAGATCGAGGTTCAGGCGGCTGTTGAAATTCCCTCCCAACGGATGGTTCATGATGTTCGACTTGAAATAGTCACCACTATAATCGTAAGCCATGCCAGGGTAACCAAAATCAAGCACTGATGTCTTTGCAAAATCAATGTGAGCAAGATAAATCTGGGTAGTTTGCGGTGAAGCTATGACCGGTGGCGGAGGCATCACTACATTTTTCGCCTTCCACTTGTTGAGGAATTCAAGCTTCGGTAGAATTTCACTTTCGGAAATATCACCGGCAATAACCACACTGGTTACAGAAGGAGAATAATTAAGGTCATAGTAGCTTTTTACATCATCAATAGAAAGTTTCTTTACATTCTTCAAGCTAACATAGGCGCCCATGATATTATCTCCATAAACAAGACTTCTGAAGAGTTTACTTGATACCGTATTGGCATCATTTTTCTGCTGGTACAAATCTGCAATCATCTGCTTCCTGATGCGTTTGAAATCGGCAGGATCAAATTTTGGGTGGTATAATTTTTCCTCAAGAAATTTTAAAGTTGCATCTACATTCTTAGTGAGTGTAGTAACAGAAATAAATGTTGACTCAGAACCCGCACCAAAAGAAATGTTACTTCCAAGTTTATCAAGTTCTGCACTGATTTGCTCTGCAGTGTAGTTGGCTGTCGATTCATCCATTAGTGCAGCTGTCAGCTCAGCGACACCGACTTTTTTCACGTCACCTGAAAGTAAATCTCCACCCTTGATTGAAATCTGAATTACCACTTCAGGCACTTCGGAAGTTTTAGTGCCGATAATTTTAACTCCATTCCCAAGTGTTTTTGTATAGTATTGTGGTATTACAGGAACCTTAGGTGGACCCTGCTCAGGACGCTTACTGCGATCGAAACTATCAACGGCTTTCACGTAACGAAGAGATGCAGAAAGCGCATCATCAGCCGGGATCAAAGCAGCATAAGGATTGTAACTCTTGGTAGAGTCTTTGTCATCCGGCTTGCGCGGCAATACGTTTACGATGGCTGCAAATTTTCCTTTGATATACTTATTAAATACGCGTTGAATATCATCCTTGGTAACCTTGTTATAACGGTCAATGTCATCAGCAAGGTTGAAACCCTTCGGTGCAAAGATGCTCCACTCAGCAAGAGAAATTGATTTACCGAGTACGCTTTCTGCACCGGTCTGGCTGCCACTGATGATCTGGGCTACCCTGCGTGAACGCTCACGGCTAAGGGCTTCCTCTGTGATACCTGTTTTTTCAAATTCATCAATGGTAGTCCTGATATCTTTTTCAGTCTGGTCAAATTGCTTCATCTGGTCAACTTCTGGATCCGGATACGCAAAAAGTCCAATCTGGTATTCACCTGAAAGCTCCAGTGAGCGATGGCTTACAAGCGCGAACAATGCCTTTTCATTCTTCACAAAATTCTTATAGAATATTGAATTATTTCCACGGCCCATCATGTCTGACAGGAGATTCAGTGCCGGCTCATCACGATGGAATACAGGAACCGTTGGGAATGTCATGAGCGTTAATGGCGCATAAATATTGTCTACATAACTTGCGTATTTATCTGAAGCAAGAATCGGAACATTCGCTTTTGGCTTTTTTACTTCAGGGCATTGTGGAATAGTGCCGAAATATTTTTCAGCGGATGCTACGATTTCCATCGGGTTTACGTCACCGGAAATAGAAAGGATTGCATTGTTAGGTCCATACCAGCGCAGGAAAAAGTTCTTCAGGTCATTCAAGGTCGCGCGATCCAAGTCATCAGTGAAACCAATAACAGGCCAGCTGTAAGGATGACCTGCAGGATATAGCGCACCACTTGTAACCTCACCAAAAGCAAGCGCATATGGAATATTTTCGTAGTTCTGGCTCTTTTCGTTCTTTACAGTTGAACGCTGAACTTCAAATTTATTCTGGGTCACAGAGTCAAGAAGGAAACCCATACGGTCTGCTTCAAGCCACATTGCCATTTCCACACTGTTGCTGGGAACGACTTCGAAATAAACCGTTTTATCCTCCTGTGTAAAGCCATTCATTGTTCCACCGGCTTTTGATACAAGTTTGAAATGCTCCTCATCCATTACGTGCTCGCTACCCTGGAACATCATGTGCTCATAAAAATGCGCAAAACCACTTCGTCCGGCTGTCTCACGCGCAGATCCCACGTGGTATTGGACAGCAATATTTGCTATCGGATCGCTGTGATCTTCCTGGATGATCAAGGTGAGACCGTTTTTCAGCTTCCATTTTTCGTATGGAATGGTGACAGTGTCACTTTTAGGCATCACTTTTTCGATCATGATACTGCCGCCCGGACTTGTTGCCAGCGGTGCCATTTGTGCGTTGCTTTTCTGGAAGATGGCGTTCATCAAAACCAGTCCGCACAGGAATGAAAATCTTTTCATTGGTGTTTTGGGAGTTTAGAGTTTGTTATTTTGGATTAGGGGAAGCAAACCTAAGAGAATTTTTTATTAATAAATAAAATATTAACGAAGCTGTAACACTTTGAAAAAAACCTTCCTTTGGCTGTCTCTTAAACTAAAAAAGCTTTTAGAACCTTTTTTTTACCCATTGGAAACTTACATTTAAGTGACAATCTCTGTTGTCCGCCAAATAGTAAGGAGTTATTCAGTTTAACCGGCAAATGGTTTCTACTTTTATCGCACCAACCAACTTTATTTTCCATGAAGAAAAATCTACTACTTATTTTAATTCTTTTTTTATCGGGTATTTCCAAAGCGCAAGTGCTTGGTAATCTAGTTTCTATTGTACCTGCTTCCGCACCTCAGGGACAAACCCTCACAACTACTATTACAGAACAACCCGGTACTTTTATGGTTAGTTCTCCGCCATGCGATAATTATGGTATTTTCCTGTTACAGGGAATCGACACCATATTCTGCAATTCCTATAACTGGCAGTGGATGGATGTCTTTGATGCCGAATTCAGCATACCTGCTGCAGCACCTTTGGGATTCTATGATGTGTACGTAGCATCAACCCATTATGACTGGTGGACCGGCACCTGCCAAACGCTTGGTTACTGGCAATTGCCTGCTGGCTTTGAAGTAACACTTACGAATGGTTTGAATATGATGAACACAGAACTGAAAAGCCCGGTCGTTTCTCCGAATCCGTTCAATGAAAAAGCAACAATCAACTTCAGCAATCGGGAAGGAAAAAAATACCAGCTTATTGTAATTGATGCTTTTGGCCGCGAAGTAACCCGCTCAATAATTGACAGGGACCACATTCCACTCAACATGAAAGATTTCGATTCCGGGATTTATTTTTACAAACTCGATGGGCTGGAGAATAAAAATTCGTTTACCGGAAAGTTTGTAGTGAGTGAATAAAAGCGTCTATTCAGGAATGCCTGTCGATCTCAATATCGATGTGATGCAAAAGACCTTCAATTCCTGACAAAGAAAATTTTGCTTTCTTTATTTTATTCAGATCAGGATTGATGGAATAATTAAAAGATGACCGGAAATCCGTTTTCTCCAGAATTGTTTTTTCAAAAGTTGCATTCAGGAAATCACAATTTTCAAAAACGGCATTCGTCAAATCCGATTCAGTAAAATCTACTTCCTGTAACCGGGAATTTTTAAAGACAGCTCCCTTCAGCTTCTTCTGATAAAATGAAGAATGACTGAGATTGCAACCATTAAACCCAACGCTGAAACCGAAACTGTTGCATGTATTGAACATCAGTCCGATGAGTTTACAATTATTGAATGACGCGTCCCTTAAAATGACATCGCTGATTTTGGCATTGCTTAAATTACAATCTACAAATTCACATTCAATAAATTTTATACCGGAAAGATCTGCATCGGAAAAATCACAGACCTTGAAAATGCAAAGCTCGTATTCTCCTTTCTCAAGCGGATTCAATTTGAAGTTTAGCTTCTCAAAAGTTTTTTCTGCAATGAACTGCATAAAATTTCCGGCTGAAAATTAAGGATGGGCTGGATAAATTGCCTGAAAAAATCTGATTTAAGATTGTGACACAACCTGCCAAAGCAATTTATTAAGGTTTATCACCTTTCATATTATCCAGGATCGGTTTTATCCTGTTGTATTTCTCCGTCTCTCCTGTACGGGCATACAGCAGTTTGAGTGAAATCAATGTTGCCTTATCTGTACTATTTAGTTCATAAGCTTTTTCAAGATACGGTTCGCTCTGGTAAAATTTGGCATTTGCCTTAGCTTTGGCGGCTTCAAACGCCGCGTTGTCCTTGATATTATTTGCTGCATTTGCCATCTCAGCACCCTGGTTAAAATAAATAGCACCCAGGTTGTAGTTCAGTTCAAAATTATTTGCGTTGAGAACCAGGCCGCGTAAATAGGTTTGCTCCGCTTTGTTCATCAGTTCTGAATAATTGAGGGGTTTCTTCAAGTCCTTCCCATCTACATCACGCGGATTGGCTAGCTGGTCGTAGGTGCTGGCAAGCGCCAGGTAAAGGCTTTGATTTTTCGGATCCTTGGTAATAGCTGTCTCCATTACTGCTGTTGCCTCCTGGTTTCGGCCGGAGGATAACAACAGATTGATTTCAGTTAACATCAGATTGAGAGAATCCGGAAATAATTTGCGGCCGTCCTGGATCGTGAGTATTGCACGTGTGGTATCCTTGTCTTCCTTGTAAATATTTGCCAATGACATGTACACCTTATCATCTTTATAGTTCATGTTGATAAGACGGTTGTAATACAACTTTGCTTTCTCATGATTCAATGCTTTATCTGCAGCAAAGGCCGAGTTGAGCACAGCAGATGTATCCGAAGGACTGATCTTCTGTACATACTCAAATGAGGTAAGCGCATCATTAAATTTAGCGTGCGTAAATTCGTCAACACCTTTATCGAAAAAGTCACGCATCAGTAAACTCAGGTTCAATCCTTTGATGATTTCAGCCCACTCATTATTGGGGTTGATTTCATTCGCTTTCATAAATGATTCATAAGCTGTAACAAGGCAATTGTCACACAGATGACCATAGGTCGGGTTATGGTACAACTTCTGATAAATCAAGCCACGGTAATACCAGGCCTTTTCATTGCTCTTGTTCTCGTCATTCTGCATCGCTTCATCGATGGCTTTCTTTGCCTCATCATATTGCTGATAAGGTTCCTTATAATAGTTATATGCCTTTTGAATCAGTCCTTTTTGTGCGGACACAAAAGTGAAGGCAAAACTGAAAAGCAATGCTATGAATAGTTTCTTTATCATATAACAGGTTCTTGTTTCAAATTATTCAGCCGGATCTTTTTCATCACCTGAATCTTCACCAGTTGGTTCATCGGTTGAAGGCTGATCATCCCCCGGAACCGGCGCCGCAGCATCGGTCACAATTTGCCCTTCTGCAAGATCCTCCTTCTTTTCATCCTCCACTTCCACCTTGGCAACAGATGCAATCGCGTCATCATCATCCAGCTTGATCAAACGGACACCTTGTGTTGCACGTCCCATCACTCGCAGCTCGTCAACATTCATGCGAATGGTAATACCTGACTTATTAATGATCATCAGGTCATCGTTATTATTCACAACCTTAATTGCGATGAGGTCACCGGTTTTATCAGTGATGTTGATAGTCTTCACTCCTTTTCCGCCACGATTGGTTTTGCGGTACTCTTCAATGTCGCTGCGTTTGCCATATCCTTTTTCAGATACTACCAGCACGGTTTCCTTTGCTGCATCGTTGATACATACCATTCCTACTACAAAGTCGTCTTCGCCATCCAGTGTAACGCCACGTACGCCGATTGAATTTCTTCCTACAGCGCGCACTGTTTCTTCATTGAATCGAACCACTTTTCCCTTCCGGGTCGCTACCATAATTTCATTCTTTCCATTGGTCAGACGAACTTCCAGCAGCTGATCACCTTCTTCAATGTTGATTGCATTGATACCATTCAATCTCGGACGTGAATATGCTTCAAGGGCTGTCTTCTTGATCGTACCATCCTTTGTACACATCACAATGAAATTATTGTTGATGTATTCTTCGTCAGTCAGGTTCTTCACATTGATAAACGCTTTCACCTTGTCATCAGGAGGAAGTGAGATGAGATTCTGGATCGCCCTGCCCTTTGATGTTTTCGTGCCTTCAGGAATTTCATACACCTTCATCCAGTAACATTTTCCCTGTTCGGTGAAATACAAAATGTAATTGTGGGTACTGGCGACAAAAATATGTTCTACAAAATCCTCTTCGCGCGTGGCACTTCCTTTGGCACCCCGGCCTCCCCGGCCCTGGGTACGGTATTCGGTGAGGGCTGTACGTTTGATGTAACCGTGGTGAGAGATCGTGATAACCACATCCTCATCAGCAATCATATCTTCCATGGAGATTTCATCCCCCGTATAAACTATCTCGGTCCTGCGTTCGTCACCGTATTTTTCTTTGATCTCATTCAATTCATCCTTGATGATATCCATGCGTAAATCTTCATTCGCCAACACACCACGGTAATATTCGATGAGATCCATCAGTTCTTTGTACTCGGCTTTTATTTTGTCGCGCTCAAGTCCGGTTAAACGCTGCAAGCGCATTTCCAGGATTGCCTTTGACTGGATTTCAGAAAGACCAAACTTCTCCATCAGTCCATCCTTTGCAATATCCGGCGTTTGTGAAGCACGGATCAATGCAATCACTTCATCCAGGTGATCAAGTGCAATGAGTAAACCTTCTAAGATATGCGCACGCTTTTCTGCTTCTCTTAATTCATATTGCGTTCTCCGCACCACTACTTCATGCCGGTGGTTTACAAAATGCACGATGAGGTCTTTCAGATTCAGCGTCATCGGCCGCCCATGAACCAATGCAATATTGTTTACACTGAA
>JBDTTM010000002.1:0-31204 GCA_039930605.1 Bacteroidota bacterium | reverse complement strand
GTAATTTTACAAGTAATTCAAACGGAAAAGGAGTATGTAACAATTGATGTCAGTAACTTATCCAGCGGTATTTATTTTATACAAGCTATAGTTGATGAGAGAATATTTACTCAAAAATTTCTGAAATATTAATATATACTAAAAAAACTTCAAAATTAAATTCTATAATTTCAATTTTATAGCTAAGATCGCGACAAAATGCTCCGGCCATAATTTTATTTCAATTCTGAGTGACCCACTACCAAAATTTCAAATAAGGCAATTGTCTAAAATCTTACGGTTGAAACAGGCTTCTTTTTCCTATTTCCTTACCTTCGCGGAATGTCAAAAAAGCTTCCCTTCCTCCTGTTGTTTATTTTCTCAATAATAAAACCTGCCAGTTCACAGGCACCCAACTGGGCCTGGGCTATAAGTGCCTGCTCATTATCCTTTGCAACCAATATTTCTGCAATCACAACTGATCCTGCGGGCAATATTTTTATTGCAGGAAATTTCAGAGACTCAGCCGAATTTGGAAGTATCGTTTACCATCCCACAGGAACAACAAATCTGTTCCTTGCAAAATATGATTCTTCAGGAAACTATTTATGGATGCGGCAAGCTCGCGGCGCAAATGTTCCTCCTTATGATTTGGTAACAGCAATCTGTACCGATTCATCCGGCAATTGTTATGTGACCGGATTTTTCAATGGCATCGCTGTCTTTGATCACGATACAGTTATTTCGATGGGCTCATCGCCTGATGTCTTCGTTGCGAAGTTCAATCCGAACGGAAGCGTTTTATGGCTGAATCAGGGTAGAGGTCCTGCATCAGATTACGCTTATGGAATCGGACTGGATAATTCAGGATATTGCTATATAGCAGGATCATTTGAGTCCGGAGTTAATTTCGATAACCTTACTTTAACGGCAAATAGTGCCAGCAATGATATTTTCATTTCAAAACTTGACCTGGCTGGAAATTTCATTTCCGCTCATGGTGCAGGTGGAAGCGGAACTGACCTGGTAAGTGCTTTGGATGTTGACGACAACGGAAACTGTTACATCACCGGAATGTTCAACAGCCCAGAAATTGATTTGGGACAAGACACAATCAATTCTACCAATACCGGCTTCGATGCATTTGTTGCAAAATTTGATTCTGCAGGGAATGCGATTTGGGGAAATGCAGGATCAGGTCCGGGCAACCAGGAACCCTCCGGAATTGCTTCAAATATAAACGGGAACTGTTTCATGACCGGAATCTTCAAAGGGGATACAATGTTCCTCGATACAACAACACTTGTTACTTATGGATATTATGATTTCTTCACTGCTAAATATGATTCAACAGGAAGTCTTAGCCGGGCTGATCACCAGGGTAGCGCAACTTTTGGAACAGAATTTTCCTCTGCAATCGCTACTGATACTTCCGGCAATTTCTATACTACCGGTGTATTCAGAAATCCAGCAACGTTCGGTCAAATGAATGTTACTGGTTCATCAGCATTAAATGTTTTTATTACAAAATTCGATACTGCAGCAAATGTAGAATGGGTTCAGCAATCCGGCTCTGCATCAAGCTCGCTGAGTGCAACTGCCATGCACATGGACAAGAATGGTAATATTTATATCACTGGCAGTTTTGAATTGAGCACGACATTTGGCAATGACAGCTTGCTTGTAAGTCCCGGCTATACAGCGGGTTATTATATTGCTAAACTTAGCAACGGGAATACAACAGGAATTCAATCTCAGTCTTCCGGCATTCAATCTTGGAAAATATTTCCGAATCCTGCACAGGATAAATTGAACATCACCGGGCTTGGTGAGAAATCATCGGTAAGGATTTTTGATATTACGGGCTGCAAGGTTTATGAAAATGAATCCGAAGGAAATCAAATTGTTGATGTGAAAGATTTCCATCCGGGTATTTACATACTTGAAATAAATTCATGCGGAACAGTAGCTTGGAAAAAATTTATTCGGATCTGAACTTAGCATCTATCAATAATCAAATACCACACCTCTGTTTGTAATTCAGCAGATAAATAAAACGGGAAAAATTCAATTTTTCATTTCACTGGCTGATACAAAAATAAATTCAATCCGTAGATGGAAGCACAACTTGAAAAAATAAAAGAGATTCAAAGGGAGTCATGGAATAAAGCCTCTGCAGGTTGGAAAAAATGGGATGAACTGATGATGCAATTCCTGCAGCCCATGAGTGATGAAATGATCAACATGCTTCGCCTGCAAGAGGACTATGAGGTACTTGACATTGCAACCGGAACGGGAGAGCCCGGTTTAACCATTGCTTCGCTCCTCAAAAACGGGAAAGTAATTGCAACAGATATTTCAGAAAACATGCTTGCTGTTGCAAAAGCAAATGCAGAGAAACGCGGCCTACTAAATTTTGAAACAAAGTATTGCGAAGTCTCTGAACTGCCTTTCGAAGAAAATACCTTTGATGCAATCACCTGCAGGTTGGGATTCATGTTTTTTCCTGACATCGAAATTGCACTTGGAGAAATGAAAAGAGTTTTAAAACCCGGTGGACTACTCGTTGCCTCGGTTTGGAATCGCCCCGAAGACAACTTTTGGGTATCCAACTCCATGGAAATTATGATCAGGCAACTTCAACTAAAATCTCCTGCTCCCGGTGGACCAGGACTCTTCCGTTGTTCATCGAAGAGTTTCATGCATGATTTATTTTCAAAAGCCGGACTGAATAATATCAAGGAGAATGATGTGCATGGCAAAATGCCTTGTGGTACAAAAGAGAACTATTGGAATTTCATTACGGAAGTGGCTTCGCCGCTGGCATTCAGCAAAGCAGACGCTCTTCAGCAGCAGCAGATAAAAGATGAAGTCCTGTCAAGAGTAGATAAGAAATTTCCGGATGGAAATGTACAGCTTAATTCCAGCGCCACTGTAATCTGCGGTCAAAAATAATAACCCAATTGAAAAAGATTTTCAAGTTTCTCTGTCGGTTGCTTGAGTCATTGGTGATTGTGTCTATTCTATTCGTCGTCTTCAATTTCAAACTGGTGTCCTATGGCATTTCACAATTGAAAGGACAACTCACGATTGTACTCAAGTCGAAGCCGATAGAAGACATCCTTGCTGATGCTTCCTATCCTGATTCATTGAAACAAAAACTTCGGCTCATTGAAGAAGTAAAGAAATTTGCAATTGATTCGCTCGGGTTGACAGCGACCAATAATTATTCAACGCATTACGACCAGCATGGCAAAGCGCTATTGATGAACCTGACAGCTGCAGAAAAATTCCAATTAAAAGCATTTACCTGGTATTTCCCGTTACTGGGAACAGTCTCTTACAAAGGTTTTTTCAACTTTGAAAAAGGAAAATCAGAAGCATTGATACTGAAAAATAAAAACTATGATGTGGAGTATTCACCTGTGAGCGCCTGGAGTACATTGGGTTGGTTCCGGGATCCGGTTTTTTCAGGAATGCTGCGACGCAATGAAGGACAGCTTGCTGAATTGATCATTCATGAGATGACACATGCAACGATTTATTTAAAGAGTTCCGTTGACTTCAATGAAAATCTTGCCAGTGCAGTCGGGGAAACCGGGGCTGAAAAATTTCTTGCATTCAAATTTGGTGCACAATCAATACAATTGAAAACCTACCGCAATGAACAGGAAGACTACAACCGGTTTGCCAAACATTTACTCGGTGGTACACGCCTGCTCGATTCGCTTTACAAGGCAATTGAGAACAAAACGGCGAGTGAAAAAGAGAAACTAAAAATAGATATGATTCAAAATATTGTTTCAGCGCTTGATACAGTTTCGTTCCATAACTTAAAATATAAAACACGCTTTGAAAAGGAAGACTTACCTAACAATGCTTATTTCCTTTCTTTCGTGCGGTATGACTCGCAGAAGGAAGAGATGAAGCAAGAGTTGAATGAAAAATTCAAAGGTAACATCGGAGCTTACCTGGCGTCTTTAGAAAATAAAAAATAGCCTTTCCTAATTCGCACAGACAAATTTTTTCCTGAGCACCCTTTCGCCATTATTAATTTCTGCGACATATATTCCCTCTCTAATTCCGATGCTTCTTGCGCTCAATTCAATTTTGTGTTGATTCCTCTCAACACCTGTGGCAGCACGCTGGTAAATTTTTCTTCCCAACGCATCATATAAACTCAGCATTACATTCATATTAATTCCGTCAGCATATGAAATTTGAAAATGATCAGTGACAGGATCCGGAAATACAGCGAGAGCTTCCGGACTGAATTGAATTTCCTCAACTGGTATCAATGATTGGATGGTATTGATGACAGTATTTGTAATGATTGCCTCATTAAAATCAAAATAGATAAATCCTTTGTTCCTGATCTCATCACCGATATGCAATCCATGCTTTAATTTAACAGTAAAGGAAATGAACCCATGACTGCCAGGTTCATCTCTTGTACTATCAGGTAAATAAATACTTGGAAAATCAAAAGTGGCAACCTGTCCGTTGAGTGAGAAATTAAATGCACTGTAGTATTCTTTATTCTGTTCAGGAAGAATAGAATAAGGATCAAGGTTATTGTCGAGGGTATCCACAATTTTTACATGATAAGCAGGCCATGTACCTATATTCTGAAAATAAACGATGTAATGAAGTACCGAGTCTGCAGTTGATATAAAGCCTTGCTGTCCTTTGCCCCTTGGAGAAACTGATTTGCAATTCGGATCATACGAGCCCGCAACAATAACAACAGCAGTATCCGTATTATCATTGGGCCTGGCATCTGTGTTCAGCGGATTTATTATTGATAGGCAGTGAAGAGTATGGGAACTGTGGCAGGCACAAGCACGTTAATCCAAATATCGCCGAACCATCTTGGACGTTCATTGATCAGTGAATAACTGGCAATGTTAGTCAGGCTATCATAAATATCAGGCGCAGGACTTGAAGAAAGAAAATTCATTCTGGGATCTAAGCGTAACTCAACATTACCGCTTAAAACAGTTGTACCACTGTTTCTCCAGCGGATAAGAAGGTGCCGCTGGATGCCATGCACAATCGTATCTCCAAAACAAAAATTAGAAATTGACCAATCATCAAATAGCGAATCAGGCTGATCATAAAAATTATTTATATAAGTTTGACCAGCTGAAGCTGAAATATTGACAGCGGGATTTGCCGGACAGATCAAGCTCCAGCTTGCCGGTGCATCCTGTTGAACTACAACATTTCCAGGACGTATCCGGGCATAATAACTGCCCCATTTATCAATATTAAAATATTCATCATTATTAACCCAGGGATTAACCTGCACATCAGGATAGCCGAGACCGAAGTCTCCTGCATCCGCAACACAGTTACCATTAAGATCATGGGTAACGATTCCGGTCAAATAACTATAACAAGAATCTGGTTGAGGAACATAAAATGGTTCATTAAGTGCGGGGCAATTATTTGCATCGGTTACGCTTATATATTGCCAACCTGAATAAAGAAATGCGATAGTGCTTGTCGAATTGTCAGACCACAAATAGTTATACGGTGGCGTACCGCCTGTTACCGTTGCAATCACACGTCCATCAGCATTTCCACAAGTTGCAGAATCAATATCAACAACCAGGCTCAGCGGTGAAACCTGGTCCACAAATTTATTTCTTACAACAGAACAACCGCTTGCATCAGTAATTGAGCAGGAATAATTTCCATAAGCCAGGCCGCTGATCAATGCTGTTGTATCACCTGTATTCCAAAGCAGGGAATAAGGAGGAGTACCTCCTGACGGAGAAATTAAAATGCTTCCTGAAGCGGAGGGGCAAACAGTATAATTTACCAGTGCCGTTGATTCAATATAATTTGGACCCGGGTCGATCTGCGCATAGTTATACGCTTCGCACCCTACTGAATCTCTAACTGTTACAATTGTAAAAGTAAATGCTTCGAGTCCGGTTGCAGTTTGTGTAAACTGAACCGGTGCGATGTTATCCCAATAATAGGAATAAGGTGGTGTTCCATTGGAAGGAATAATGGTTGCCGAGCCATCATTGCAGTTACAAAATGTTGTGGAAATCGTAGTTGTTATTGGGGATGTCCTTTGAACATAGTTCGAGATATTCGCGTTGGGGTTATAAGGATTTAATGAATCGTTTGCATATGTAACAGCACAACCGTTGGCATCTGTAACTGTTACACCGTAAATTCCAGAGACCAGGTTGGTCAACATGTCCGAAAATCCTGAACCAGTGTTGGTCACACCGTTATCCCATGAATATAAAAATGAGGGAGAGCCACCATGAAAATAAATACTCGCGGAACCATCGGTGGCAATACAATGTTCAGGAGTTGTGATGATCGAATCAATTTGAACTACCCCGATTACAAAGGAAGTATCTCCATAGTTCCAGAGTGTATCATATGCGCCTAAAAAGTAACAACCTGCGGGAAGTGCATTCATTGTAGTTCCGCTTCCAGATATTCCTCCACCATTCCAATAGCATCTATAAGGAGCTGTTCCGCCGGAAATAACAACTGAAGCCGCACCATCATTTGTGCAGGATTGCTGCGAAATTGAAATTGAAAAAGTTATTTGGGCATTGGCTGGCATGAGTCCAGCCGAATAAAAAAATACTAGCAGGGCTAAAATTTTAGAGAGAAAACTGGCTGAAATTTTCATACTTGTAAAACATTAAAATGGTTTAATAAACATCAAAGATAAAAGCTAGAAACCTGCCTTTTCAAATAATTTTTTTCTAAAAAGATACATGTCTAAAAGCTAAAACTCATTTCAATTGCAACTATTCCATCACTTTTCTTAATTTTACCACATAATCCTGATTACCACAAAACCATGAAAAAAATCTTTACAATTATCATCCTGTTTATTATTTCCTTCATCACACGAGCTCAAACAGGCGTCTATGTTCCACAACTTGCAGGTTTTGATACTGCGATGATGAACTTAATGAATCAATACGGAGTTCCTGGCGGACAACTTGCAATTACCTACCAGGGTCGGCTTGTATATAACAGAGGTTTTGGTTATGCAGATACTGTGGCGCATTCGCTTGTTGAACCGAATAGCGTTTTCCGTCTTGCCAGCGTTTCGAAACCCATTACAGCTGTTGCAATCATGAAACTTTTTGAAAATGGACTCATAAATCTTGATGCAAAAGTTTTTGGTCCGAGTGGAATTCTCAATGATGCGGCCTACCAGAACATCCTGGATCCGCGCGTAAATGATATCACGGTAAGGGAATTATTACAGCACGGAGGTGGTTGGAACCGCGATATTTCAGGTGATCCAATGTTCAACTCATATACTATTTCTGTTGCAATGGGAGTGAATCCTCCGGCAGGTCCGGTTTCAGTAATAAGTTATGTACTGGCGAATAAAATGCTGGATTTTACTCCGGGAACAGAATACCAATATTCCAACTTTGGTTTTTGTGTATTGGGAAGAGTGATTGAAAAAATTACCGGACAGAATTATGAGGATTACATGCTCAATACAATTATTCATCCTCTAGGAATTACCGATATGCATCTTGGACATAATTTGATGGCAGACCAATTACCCAACGAAGTTAATTATTACGATTACCCGGGAGCGCTGCTTACAAATTCAGTTTATGATAATACTACACAGGTTCCGTGGCCTTATGCAGGTTTTAATATCGAAGCGATGGATGCTCATGGTGGCTGGGTAGCCTCAGGAGAAGATATGTGCAGACTGTTATGTGCCATTGATAAATTTCCAACAAGACCAGATATTCTTTTGCCTGCAACAATTGATACCATGATCACACCAAGTGCGCATAATTCAACCTATGCATGCGGCATTGCTGTAAATACTTATAACAATTGGTGGCATTCCGGAACGCTGATGGGAACATGCACAGAGATCGTACGCGCTGGCAACTTTGCGCTCAACTGGTCCTTGTTATTTAACACCCGCAATGCCATATCTGATCCACTTGAAACCGCCATAGATAACATCGTCTGGAGTGTAGTTGGATCTATTACAAGCTGGCCCACGCATAACCTGTTTACAGGCATCGAAGAAGCACCAGGAAATATCTTGTTTGATGTTTATCCGAATCCCGCTTCAGATAAACTCAGCATAGCAATAAGTGAAACGGCATCAACAACTGAAGTGAAAATTCTGGATGTGATAGGTAAGGTTCTCTATTCTTCAAATGTGGAAAGAAACTCCTATAAGGAAGTAACAATCGATACTCATAATCTGGCTGACGGAATATATTTTGTGCAGATTTCTTCAGGAAATAAAAACGGAATCAAGAAATTTATTGTTAACCACAACCGATAGAGAGTTCATCATTTATATAAGTGGTTTCCGTGTATCACATAAAATTAAAACAAATGACGCAACACGAAAAACTTCCGATGAAATCCCTCCGTCTCGAAGCGCTTGGAGACGGCATCTTCGCGATTGCCATGACCATCATGGTGCTTGAATTAAAATTTCCTGAAGTAGAAATGGATTCCTGGCATAACTTCATTCTCGCTGTTGATTCTGTTAAATATAATTTCCTTTGTTACATCATCAGCTTTATTGTGCTCGGGATTATGTGGTTCGGTCACCGCGTGATGTTTGAATACATCGGTCGAAGCAACCGCTATTTTATTTTCCTGGGTGTCTTGTTTTATATGTTTATCTGCCTCGTTCCATTCAGCACCCGTTTGTTGGCTGAACATCCCCTGAAATGGTTTGCGATACTCATTTATGCATTGAACCTGAGTGTCTGCAATCTCACTTTGTACCTGCAATGGAGCTACGGCCTGAAACACAAATCCTTGATGGAAAGAGAAATTACCCATGAGGTAAAAGAAATCGCCAGCTTTCTTTTTCTTATTTCACCTGTTGTGTACGCAATTGCAGTAGCGTTCAGTTTTTTTATTCCAATCGTCTCCATATTCATTTTCGCCATCACTCCATTGATTTATATTCTTCCGAATAAAATTGATGAATTTTTACCATAATAATTTCAATTAATAAATTTAAAAAGATCCTCCTTACATTTTCAAACACTAAATGTGTTTTGTTTGGCCTTGTGGAAAAAGCGTTAAGAAATATTTTAGCGGAATGCGTTAAGAAAGAAAATGGTGAGACGACATTGATTAGAATTAAAATGTTAATCCGTTGCAGAACAAATGTTCAAGGCAACACAGAAATTGCTATTTTCTTTTAGGATGCAGCAAAATATTTTAGCTTTTTCCGCACAGCCTTGACTTTTTGTTTCTTTTGTGTCAAGGCAAAAGAAAACACAATGGCTTATCATAGTGAAATACGATAATAATAAAAGGAAAATATAGATGAATCTCAGAGATGAAATCCTGAAGGAGCATTCGAAAAAACAAACAAACAAAATCATCAAATACATCGGTGATGATCAAAAGAAATTTGACGCCCTCGTTTCCCTCTTCCTCAAAGGCGAATACCGTGTAACCCAACGCGCAGGCTGGCCGATGAGCATTCTCGCAATTGAACATCCTCATCTTATTTCAAAACACCTCAAAAAATTATTGCTCAACATCGAAAAGCCCAATCTGCACAATGCAGTGCTCCGCAACACTCTCCGGCTTTTGCAATTTGTGAAAATTCCAAAATCATTGCAGGGAAATGCTGTAGAAACTTGTTTCAGGTTATTCAACGATAAAAAACAGCCGATAGCAATTCAGGTTTTTGCGATGTCAGTGCTGGGAAATCTTTGCCTTGAACATCCTGAACTGAAAAATGAACTGAAATTGAGTATTGAAGAGCAATTGCCTTATGGAAGTGCCGGATTCAAATCCAGGGCAAAAAAAGTAATTAAGTTGATTAGAATAAAATGAGTAGAATCATTCAAATATAAGAGCAGAATAACTACTCTACCTTCCACCCTATCCCCTGGTATTCCAGGTGATCAGCTACCGCCTGCGCTGATTCTCTTCCGAAGTAACGCTCAACAATACGCAAACCAAGATCAATACCTGCTGTGAGCCCGCCTGCAGTAGCAATACCTTTTTCTTCGATGAACCGAACGCCTTTCACCCAGTTAACATCAGGATAATCCTTTGCAAACTTATCGATAGATTCATGATGTGTTGTAGCTGAAAGCCTTTTGAGCAAACCAGCATTTGCCAGGTGACGTGCGCCAACACATACACTCATAACCAGTTCGGCCTTATTGTGCATTTTCTTCAGCCATGCAAGCAACGCATCTGAGCCTTGCTGAGCAGGAACGAGTACAATTTTTGCAGCAGGTGCATTCGCAAAGGTATAATCCGGTATGCGATTGTCCACAGGATCGATCGTTTCTGCAACAGTGAATATCTTGAATTTCCGTTTGTACTTCTTTTCCTCTTTATCAAAATGCCATGTTTCGAATGCTGCGCAGGGACCCACATAATCAATTTCTGTAGTCCCGCCGGAAATCGCAACTGCGACTGTTATCAAATCATCATCGTCATTTGAATCATATTTTGATTCCCCACCCGCGTAAATGTTGGTCAAAGGAGCTACAGCCAGTCCTATTCCTGCCGCAACTGTAGAGGAAAAAAATTCACGTCTTTTCATAATAGTATTTCCTTATTTGAATGTGAAAATACTTAATAAAGATTGATAAAATCAAGACTTAACTACCGGCTGAGAATATGGACAGGAATTCATATTTTATTTCTTGACGAATTTTCCATAGTAAAACTCTCCGGTGAAAAAATTGGTAAGCTTGAGATAGTAAAGTCCGGCGGTGATATTGGAAATATCCAGCGCATCATCAGCGTCACTGCTTAGCTGCCTTAACGGATACAATGGGATTTCCTTTCCCACCATGTCAAATAATTGCAAATCATAAATTTCCTCGTGCCTTAAAAACCGGAACCTGATTTTATCTTCAGCAGGATTTGGGAAAATACTGATCTGCCTTCCCTTCTCTGCCCGGATTGAAATCGTATTCGACAAAGAGATATTCCCGTCAAAGTCGAATTGCCTGAGGTAATAATAATGAATACCAGTCACCGCATTTTCGTCATCAAAATAATAATTCCGTTGTTGATTTGAATTACCTGCACCATCTACATTTCCAATCGATGCAAAATAGTTTGCGTCACTGCTTTTCATGATTTCGAAATAATTGCAGTTTCTTTCAGAGGAAGTCACCCACTCTAATTCATTCCTGCTAATGGCATCATCATAGTGTCCTGTGAAACTTAAAATATCGACCGGCAAAGGTGTTGAGGTAATAATTCCAAAATCAGATTCCCACAAGCCCCTTCCACTGGTCGCAGCCCTGATTTTATTTACACCGTAAGCAAGTTCCAATTCCTGCACTTCCACATTCGGCAATCCATTATTAAATGTTTGCCAGGAAGCCAATGAATCCGCAATAAAGTACACGCCCACATCTGTTCCAACATACAATGCATTGTTCGTGTTGTTTTGGTAGACAATACAATTGACAGGAAGATTGGGTAAGCCCGTTGAATAATTTGACCACGTTAAACCTGTATCCGATGATGTCCAGACTTTATTGGCCGCGTTGTATCCGGAGAATGTAACCCATACTTTTTCCGGCTGGGTACTACTGACAGCAATAGCAGTTATCTGTGACGCAGGTACAGGAAGGCCTGCAGAGCGTTCAGTAAAATTATTGCCATCAGTAGTAACAAAAAAATGGTTTGCCTTCGCAGCATAAATAAAATTGGGATTGGAAGGGGCATAAGCCAGCGCAACCATGTTTCCGCCCACACCGGGAATATTTCCAACTTGTAAAAAACTTGCTCCGCCATCGCTTGTACGGTAAATCTGTAATTTACCAACGAGCAGGATCGTATCAAAAACGGGGTGCATTACTACCGGTGTAATCCAGTTACCTGCTGAATTGACCCCAACTCCGGAAAAAGTACACACGATATTAAAAAGCGGAATGGTATTGAATGCTTTAATGATCCGCCCATTATAGGATTCAAGGTAAATGACAGTGTCATTGTCATATTCAAGAATACATTCCATGCCATCACCGGTATTGGGTGTAATGATATCCCAGCTATTTGTAATGAGGCGGTGAGTAGCCATATCCTGGTGACCGGTAACAATTGTATAAGGATTTATCCTTGAAGTTCCGAGCCTGTACATCTGTGCAATCTGCAATCCTTCGTTCATCGGATTCCATGTTGCACCATAGTCTGTAGTCTTCCAGACACCACCATCATTGCATGAAAAATAGATTGAATCGCTGCCGGGCAGGTATTCTATGTCATGCATATCCGGATGCACGAATGGAGCGAATGCGCCTGTAGTACTGGTATGTTTGATCCATGTAACCCCGCCATCAGTGCTCCGCCAGGATTCCGTACCACCAACAATAATGGTATCTTTATGTATAGCAGACACAGCAATAGCGAGATTATAATGCGCCTGGGAAGCAGGGATGCCGGCGAGAATATTCGGTGCATTGGCCTGTAGTGTAAAATTATTTCCTCCATCTACAGAACGATAAAAACCATAAAAATCTTTCGTGACTGTTTTGACTGCAACGAGGTAAACAATATTCGTATCAGCTGGTGTCACAGCAATATCAAGTCGTGCAACATTTGCGGAAAGCGGTAACCCAGGAGCACCGGTAACAAAGGTTGAACCACCATTGATGGATTTATAAAATGTTCCGGTGTTTGCAATTCCGGAAGTCGCATACACGATGTTCGGATTCCCCGGTTTGAACTCCACATCTGTAAACGGCCCTCCGACAACAGATGTCCACAACCCACCACTATTCAACGTCCGGTAGAGGCCTGCAGAAGTAGCAGCAAAAATAATATTCGTGTCAACCGGGTTGATGAGAAGTTTGTAAATACACCGACCCCAGCTTACCTGCCAGTTCATTGTATTGCTTGCAAGCGGCCATGTTAAACCTCCATCAGTTGATTTCAAGATGCCTGTACTTGCCTGCCACAATTGAGAACCGTTGCCGTTGCCGTCACCGGTGGCCATGTACATGAACTGTGGGTTGAGCGGGTTGATTGCAATATCAGTGCATCCGATCATTGGAAGCTGGTCGGTATTAGTTGCCCAGTTTAATCCGCCATCTGTCGTTTTCCACAAACCTCCTGAAGGCGCAAACGTCCACATGATATCGCTGTTTGTAGGATGGAACCGCAAAAAACTAACCCTTGCGGCTCCTCCAAAATAGCCACCCCAGTGTGTACCCGTCGGACCAAGGGATACCCAATTGCCGCCAAGTGTATGCGAATTTGGATTCGAGTGCCTGTAGTTTGATGAACTTAAATATTTCTGAAATTCCTGTTGCCTGGTAGAGGGGAGGGTAATATCCCCGGATGGATAAACGCGTGGCGCCATGTATGCTTCCCATCTTTTGTACTGCATGTATCCCGGGAATTTTCCCTCGTCCTCTTCCCCCGCATCTCCATCTCTTTCTTTTTTCCTTTCATACTTGCGTTCAAAAGATTCAAAAGCTTTTTGAATGTCATAAAAATTATAGTTCCCCGAACTATCAGGTTTGGCCTTTAGATAAGGTGCCTGCATCCATAGTTGTGCAAAAGCATTGTTACAAATAAAAATGACGAAAAATAAGCGGAGGGGGAGCTTTGTTTTCATTCTATTTCAATTTAGATAAATTAATTCATGGTGATTAGAATATAAATAAACAGGGAGGATAATGTTGCCATAAAAGCAAATTCACAAACATCTTCTCTGATACTTAATATTTCCACTTTCTTAAACAGTTGCATCATCCGGTGTTTTTAATCACCTTCAAATATCACTATAAGAAACCGGAAAAATTACCGGAATTGACAATTGGCGAGAACCGCTTTACCAGCGGAAGCAAAACTCATTTATTGCCTCAAAAAATGCTTCAGGAAAGATTCCTTCCTTCTTTTAGAAACATCGATTTCTTCACCATTGCTCATTACTGTAGTCCCTCCTTCTCCCCTTATGTATTTTTTTACTTCACCCAGGTTTATCAATGAGGAGTGATGCACCCTGAAAAAATTATGTTCCACCAGGAGCTCTTCATACTCACCCAGGTTTTTAGAAGTCATAATTTTCTCACCTGACTTCAGATAAAATATGGTGTACTGCCTGTCTGACTTTAAATAAAGTATTTCATTGACGCGCAGAATGGTCATTCCCTGTGTTGATGGCAATGCAATCTGGAACTGGTCAGGATTTACATTGTGCCTATTTTGCATAAAAGCTTCCAGCTTTCTATTCAATTGATTTTTCTGATGACTGCGCAACACTTTTACAACAGCCGCTTTCAATTCATCTACATCAATGGGTTTCAGCAGGTAATCAATGGCACAGAACTTAATCGCCCTTATTGCATAATTTTCAAATGCAGTTGTAAATATGATCTCAAACTTTATTTCGTCGAATTTTTCCAACAGGTCAAATCCCGTTTCCTTCTGCATTTCAATATCCAGGAAAATTACGTCGGGGTTGCTCTTTTTGATCAGATGATATCCGTCTGCTACAGTGGATGCAGCTCCTGCAAGTTCAATATCCTGGCAATACTCTTTCAACAGGTTGGAGAGCAGTTTCGCACTGCGTTTTTCATCTTCTATAATAACTGCTTTGATCATACTCATTCCTCCAATGCTATTTCAATTTCCACCCTGGTCCCGGTTGCTTCTCCACGCTCACTTTTCAAATCCACTACAACTATCTTTACTTTTTTATTGGTGATGCGCTCCAACATCTGCATTCTTTCTTCCGTCATCTTCATGCCCAGCGATTCATTCTTCAGCAATTTTTTATTCTTAATAGTTGCTGCTGCTAACCTCCCGATACCATTGTCTTCAATTATACAAAGTAGTTTGTCATTCATTTTACTGAACTTGATATTAATTTGGCCGGGCTCGGATTTATTGAGCAGACCGTGTATGATCGCATTTTCAACATAAGGCTGCAGCAACATGGAAGGAATTTCAAATGCTTCCTTATCTATTCCGGGATCAATCACAAAATGATAGCTGAACTTATTTGAAAACCTGAGTGCTTCCAGTTCCAGGTAAAATTCCAACATGCTGATTTCATTGGCTATCGAATTGGAGTTCTTACCTGCATTTTGCAAGACGAGACGGATAAGTTTCGAAAACTTGGAAAGATACTTCAGTGCATTTTCCTTTTCAGATTCAGAAATAAAATGCTGGATGGAGTTTAAGGAGTTAAAGATAAAATGCGGATTCATCTGCGCACTCAATGCCGTAAGCCGGGCCTCGGCAATCTGCCTGTTAATTTCACTCCTGCGCTTCTCTTCGCGCTTTATTTTCCTGATGCGCAAATAATAAAAAAGGTAAGCCAGCAAACAAAGAAAAGTAATAGCAACCATTCGAAACCAACCGGTCTTCCAAAAAGGAGGAACAATGGTGATGTTGACGCGGGCTCCTTCCATGTTCCATATTCCATCATTGTTAGAAGCAAGAATATGAAGGTTATATTTTCCAGGCGGGATGTTGGTATAAGAAGCTGCATGGTTCGTTCCACAGAATATTATTTCTTTGTCAAAACCTTCCAGTTGATACGCAAACCGGTTCTTCTCAGGGTGATCAAAGTTCAATGCAGCCATTTCAAACGACAAATAATTCTGACCGTAATCGAGGTTCACTTCTGCAACCGAATCAGGAGGATAAATGATCATGTTTTTGTCAAAAACTTTGAATGAAGATATATGAACCGGCGGAACACGGTCGTTGTAAATAATATTTCCCGGCAGAAATAAATTAAAACCGTTGATACCGCCAAAAACAAATTCACCTGATGACAGTTTTAATGCAGAACAGAAATTAAATGCATCACTTTGAAGACCATCAACTGAGTTAAAGTTCCGGGCCGACAGAAGCACGCTGTCATTTTCAATCGCCAGGTGAAGCAAACCATGAGCAGTGCCAACCCAAATCGATTTATCATCTTCAACCAGTACTGACTTCAAATCTCCATCCAGATTTGCATCCTCACTTTTTAATTTAGAAACTGAAAATGTCTTGCAATTCCACAGGAATAAACCGGCATCAGTAGCCATTAAAATATTTCCCTTTGCTGTTTCTGCAAACTGGTGTACTACATTCGCATCAAACCCGTCGGAATGATAGTATGAATGCAGAATATTGAAATTACCATCAGCATTAAAAATGCCGCTCCTGCTCGTGGAAAGCCAGACTGTATGCCTACTGTCTTCAAACATCGTGTTGTAGTATTCGCGCGTATATTTTCCTATTGCCAGGTTGTTATACTCGCTTTCAAAAGTTTCATCGGCCGCATTAAAACGGCAAAAGCCACTGCTTGTACCTGCCCATACTTCCCCGTTACTTCTCACAATTACTTCATACACATTGGTCCCAGGAAGTGTGCGACTATTTTTTTCATTGTGAAAATAGCACTTCCACTTTCCCTTTGCGGGATCGTAATAATTTAGCCCGTTATCTGATGCAATCCATAAATTCTGCTTCGTATCCATTGCCAATGCATAAATCAAATTGTGAGACAGTGAATTTTTATTTTTATCGTCATGCCTGAAACACTGAAAATAATTAGTCTTCCTGTTTAAATACATCAGTCCGTTTTTACTGCCAAGCCATAGTCCTCCTTTGCCATCCTCGCACACTGCAGTGATATCGTCCTCGCACAAAGAACCCGGGTTGCCGGGTTGAAGCGTGTAGGCGATAAATTTATCAGGGCGACTGCTCATTCTATCTACACCGCGGCTGGCCGTACCGATCCAGACCATCCCTGACTGATCTTCAAAAAGAGAAATTGTTTTATTGTCACACAGGCTCCTGGAATTAAAAATATCGTGTGTATAATTTTGCCAGCTATTGTCTGAAGGATTGTACTCCATTATTCCATTGAATGAAGTTGCAATCCAGATCCTGCCCTTAGAATCACATAAAATATTATCCACACTTCTGCTTCCATTGTTAAAATCTTCACGCGGAAAATGGACCGGTTCAAATCTTTTTGAAGAAGTATCAAAAGTGCAAATAGTAGAATCTAAAACAGCCAGCCACAATTTTCCTGTTTTGTCAAAAGCAATAGCTGTGATGTGATTTCCATAAGGGGTGTTCTCATCTTTTCCATCATATAGGTAACTGGTAAATATATGGCCGGCAACAGAAAATTTATAAAATCCAAGGATGGTGCACATCCAGATATTTCCATGACCGTCCGGAATCATCCTGATGATGCGATTCCTGCGATAGACCTCCACGACACTGCCGATCGTATCGTGCAAAAAGTGCGTGAATTTTTTTGTTGCTTCATCGAACTGAAAAAGTCCCTGCCGCGTTCCAATCCACATTAAACCGTTCTCATCCTGGGTGATTGCAGTGATGTCATTATTCGATAAACCATTTGCATTATTCTTCTCACGCCTGAATGAAATAAATTTTTCATTGGCAGCATTAAAAAGCATTAAGCCATTTCCACCAAACCAGAGCCTGTTTCTTTTGTCTTTAAACGCACAAGTGATTGCATTGCTGCAAATCGAAAAGCTATCAGTAGAATGCCGGTATATTTTTGAACTGCGGCCATTGTATTTGTTCAACCCATCTTCCGTACCAATCCACATAAACCCTTCTGCATCCTGTACAAAGCAATTGATCCCGTTATCAGACAAACCATTTTCAATAGAGAGATGCTGGAAGGAAGTCGGGTTGCTTTGCGCAAAAATTGAATTAAGTATTGCAGGCAGAAAAAAAAGCAGAATAAATGAAAACAATCTCTTTGCCTGGCGCATGTTCCGGTTTAATGTGCCCAAAGTTAATTATGCATTTGTAAAAGCGGCAATTGCTGCAAACCATTTGACAAATGGCAGGAACAGATTGACAGGAGGCAACCTATTTCATCATGCAAAGCCAATACTACCCGGAATTACTTCACATGTGTATTACCAATGGTAATCCTGTAACCCCTTGCCAACAACCAAATCATAAATATCAGCTCTCCAAAAAATGTAAAAGCTGCAATATCAATTTGCAAACCCGGAAACAGAAATGGTTTCAGTGCATTGATGAAATATCCTGAAGCGGAAATGACCAGTAAAATTCCCAGATATTTAGGCATGAAGCCGGAGTTGAAAACAAGGTATCCCAACAATCCCAGGTGAATTCCAAAAATTAAAAGTCCGAAGTGCCAGCCATTTTTAAATGCAATGAGAAATGTGTTCACTCCCTCTGCAGATAAAGAACAAGGCTCATTCAATTGGTATAAAATAGACACAAGGTTTGTAAGTGCAACCAGCGCAATAATCGTATACACCAATCTGAACCAAGCTGTTAGCAGCGTAAGACTGAGGCTTACCGGCCTCATCAAAATATACAAGGCCCAGGTTGCAACCAAATCAGCTATGAAAGTCATGAGGAAAGCAAAAACGCCACATCTGAAAAGGGCTGGATTTGATAAGATATTATTTAATGTCCCTTCAGCATTGCCGGGAATAATAAGCTTTGGAAAAACATACATCTCAGCAAAAGGCGCAGCAATTGCCATCACCAGCATCGATAGTCCAGCAACGACGGCTGCATGTCGGAGAGTTTTTATTTCTGTTTGATTTGTCATTTTATTTGAACAATTTTTCTGCGTGCTTTAGTACAATGATACAAACCGGAAGCTTACAATGATCTGTTTCCTGATTTAAGTAGTGTGTCAATTTATACCCTGATTCTATTGTATGTGCGAATGATGAGCTGGAGCGGCCAGCGCATCCTCAAATGATTGCTCATTGTTTACTACTTCAAAGCTGGCCATCATACCGGCTGCATGATGTTCAATAATATGACAATGATACATCCACATTCCGGGACGGTTATCAGGTATCCACGCAATTTTTGTCTTGCTCCTCGGCTTCAGATTAACCGTATCCTTCCATGCCATGTATCCCGGTGCAATGCCATCCGCTTCAATAACCTGGAAAAAATATCCATGTAGATGAAATGGATGATCCATAAGACTCGTATTGGACACTTCCCAAATCTGCAACTCACCAACTCTTACAGGTTTGTCATTCACATGCATATCACCATTCACAAGAAAATTCATTCCGTCTTTCAAACTTGGTCCCACAGAAAGTTTCACCTTTCTGGTGATTTCAGCATCTTGTTTAGCCAACGGTTCTATGCTTCTCAGCGTTTCCGGAATAGATGCAACAGAAGTTTTTTGATTTGTAACTTTTACTGTTGCAAACTGCTGACGTTTTGCCTTTAGGAAAGTTCTTCTGTTGTATGGTAGTGATTCAATTGCAAAAGTCTCGCCTTCATTGAAAGGTCCTGCGGCAATATCAATTCTCTCGCCGGGAGTTAATAAAATCTTTGATACAGTTTGTGGATTCTCCAAAAGTCCGCCATCAGAGCCAATCATTTTAATATCCCTTCCCTGCAAGTGAAGTACAAAATACCTGGCACTCGATGCATTGATAAACCTCCATCTTTCCGTCTGACCTGCGTGAATCTCTATTATCGGGTTTTCCTTTCCGTTAATTAATAGTGTGTTACCTTCACGTCCGTCATGCCGCTCTATAATCCGCGGCGCAAACCACGACGGTTTTGAAAATTCATTCGCCGGGTTCAGTTTCATGTCATCAATCATCAAGACTTGCTCTCCGTCAGTAACCGGGTCCGCCTTGTCTTTTACGATGATCGCTCCATACATTCCTCTTTCCATCTGTACAGTTTCATTTGCATGAGCATGATACCAAAAGGTTCCTGCATCAGGTACTACAAAGCGATACTCAAATACTTCTCCCGGTTCAATTGGTTTCTGGACAGCATCGGTGCCATCCATTGCAGCCGGGATACGCAATCCATGCCAGTGGATCATGGTGGGTTCGCTAAGGCTATTGGAAAAGTGAATAACCATTGTATCACCTTTTTCCGCTGTCAACACCGGGCCGGGAAGTTGCTTATTCAATCCCCATGCTTTGATTGTTTTACCGGGAGCTATGTCCCAGTTAAATTCACTTGCTTCAATGTTGTATTCGATAATTTTTGATTGATTTTTCATTTTATATGTTTTAGTTTGGTTTGTTATTGATGGGACAAAAGTAGATTCAACTCCTTCCCTAATTGTTACATTACTTTGGGAAACGATTATAGAATTTTGGGATTCCAGCGGGGTTTTAATTGTAATCTAACATCACCTTAGCAACACCCGCAAACTTGCAACCATATTGGGTAGCGATTCTTTTTATGCACACATCAATCGGGTATTCGATAAATGAATTATCATATCTAACCACATTTACATTTTTTAACAAGGATGCGTCTTCCTTTGCTAATGTTTGCTGGTTTACAATGTGGAGTTCACTGAGGTCATCAAGATTGTTGTTCTGTGTAGAGACCAGAGTCAATCCATACCTGGTTTTAACAGTTGTGCCATGTAGTATCAACGCTTCAAATCTTGCAGGAAAAGTACGGCCATAAGTATCCAGGACACTTGCCAGCTCAAGTTCGTTTACTCCATCTTGCAGCAGAACTGCAACATTCCGATTCTTCCTGAAGAATATTTTTCTTATAATGATTAGTTTATCTTTAGTATCAACAACAATACTTTGATGATCCAATTTAATTTCAGGATACCTGTAATGAATGTTTGACATCAAATCCAGCATGGCCTGCCTTCCAAACAAATCATTGATTACCATCAGGCTGCCATCAACAGCATTGGAGACACCGGCAGTGCTGTACAAATTTCCACTGCGCGTCACACTAACCTGTTGAACCCAATGTGGCTTACTGAAGTGCGATGACACCAGTGCATAATCAGATGCATGGCATGTCAAGGGCTGTCCATCATAAAGACCGGTTGCTGCCGCTGTTGCTGCACCATCACAAATGGAGAGAATTTTAGTTGTTTCGGTGTAATGACCTTTAATCCAGTTAACAATTACCGGATTTTGATTCGTGTCAATTACCCCTATAAAAGGAATGACAATCACATCAGCTCGTAGTTTCAAAGAGTCAATTTCATTGAAAGTTATTTGAGGAAGTACGTATAACTTATCTTTTATCAGAATTGGAGATTTGTCTTCAGCTACAATAAAAACGTTTGCCCTTTCGGTTGCTTTAAACAGGTAAAAGGGCGCTATCATATCAAACAACTCTGTTAATTTTGTATTCGCTACAATAAAGATATTTTTCTTCGATGCATCAAAGGCAGGAACTTGCCAGCTAAAACTATTAGCTCCATTATATTGCCCTGGTTTCCTTGTAAATGTTTTGATTGCCTGGCAACCGCTTAATATTATTATTGAAAACGCAAAAAGGGTAAGTGATAAGAAATTGATTTTTTTAATTTTCATTTGTTTTGCTTTATAAATTTTTTGACGGAGCAAAAGTATTTCCTGCACCATGCGCAGGTGTTATATTACTTTGGGAAACAATTATAAAATTTTGGGATTTCAAATTACCGGGTGCTTTCCGATATTTTTTTGAATTGCGTAAATCTATACACAGAATACCTGCCAGGAATAACGGATTCCGAAGAAAATATTAAAGAAGCTTTTCCTTTAAAAATTATAGAATAGATAAGCCTAAAAAACCACCATTGTTTTCTCCATCAAAGTATGCGCGCTAAAATATCCCAGACAACCCCCAGAAAAATTACTCACCGGATTTGCAGGAGCGCCTGTTGAACCATTCTGTAAGGATGCAAGACTAAAGAAAAATAAGTACGCAGGCTTATCAATACACATCATTTGCAAACGCAAAGTATCACCGGCTTCTATTTCAATCTCTCCAAAAAGCGGGATTGTAACCGTTCTCCCATCTGTGAAAACATCATCTTCCAAAAAAATATTTTTGTCTAACGTATCATTTACAAATAATTTAAAACGATAAAAATTCATTGTACCGGAAGAATCTTTGTACTCTGGAATAACCGAGTAAGAGTTGCTACCGAATATTAAAAGATCTTGTACCCAGGCACTGTCAAGATTTACCTCATATGGCAAAGTTGAAACAGCGTTGAATGTTTTTCCATCCACGTTTACGTTGAGCGTGTATGTCCGCCCCTGCACACCCGTAATGGTGGAAGAGGTATAATGACCATTTGAAGTCATTTGTAAATTTTCTGAATTGCCGGCATTATCACTTAATGTTACAATGGCATTCGTTACCGCTGGGAAATTATTCGATTCGCTGAAATTGATGGTTTTCGTAATATCAACCGTGCATGGAGTACCATCGTTAATAATATTGGCTTCAATGACAAATTGCGGATTGCTGTCATTGAGATCAATATCGATTACTTTTTTACATGAAGAGAAAACAAATGTGCTTATTACCAGGCTTACGGAAATATTGAAGATTGTGGATTTCATAGTTTATTTAAATTTAAAATTATAAGAAATAGAGGGTATCCAGCGAAACAAGGTGGTTCTCACCGCCTCTGTTTTGGTCGGATCGTCTTTGTTCTCCCTGAAGTTGATATTATAGGCATTTTCTCTTCCATAAGCATTGTAACAGGAAAAATTCCAACTAGATTCATAGGTTGCTGTTTTCTTCCTGTACCAAGTAGCACCAATATCCAACCGATGGTAAGCAGGCATGCGATAACCATTGCGTTCGGTATAAAGAAATTGCACTTGCCCATCCAGGCTGTATTTTCCGCTTGGAAATGTAATAGCATTGCCGGTGCTGTAAACCCAAACTGCACTCAAACTCCAATTAGGACTAATATCATATATTCCAACTACAGAAACATCGTGTGTGCGATCCTGCTTAGCCGCATACCAATTACCGTTGTTGACACCATCAATTGATTTTTTTGTTCGCGAAAGCGTGTAACCAATCCAGCCATTAAACTTTCCTACTTTCTTTTTCAGAAATAATTCCAAACCATAAGCACGACCTTTTCCAAATAATAATTCCCCTTCTATTTTATCATTTGCCTGTGTGTTTGCACCATTCCTGTAATCAATTTGGTTTTGCATGTCTTTGTAATAAATCTCTGTGCTGAATTCGTATTTGTTTTCTTTAAAGTTGCGGAAGTAACCCAATGCAACCTGGTCAGCTATTTCCGGTTTTATATTTTTACTTGAGGGTACCCATAAATCAGTTGGAGTGGTAGAAGTGGAATTAGAAATCAAATGCAGGTTTTGAATGTTTCGACCATAACTCACTTTGACAGATGAAACAGGTGTGATTAGGTAACTTGCACTCAATCTAGGTTCCGGGTTGACGTAGGTTTTTACAAACTCATTATTACTATATGGCGTTGTTGCAATTACGTTCCCGTTTGCATCATATGAATAATAATCACCTTTACCCAACGCGCTGAAAGATGTTAACCGAACACCGTAAATAATACTGAGTTTATCAGTTGCATTCCATTCATTACTGAAAAACACATCATTTTCCCAGGCGTAACGGTCTTGTAATTTTATTTCGTTAATGCCTGATGCTTCAGAGGCAGTTATTTGTCCGGGAACAATCGTGTGATAAATACTGTTGAAACCAAATCGTATTTTATTGTTGGGATTTGGGAAATACTGAAACTCCTGCTTCAGATTCCAATCACGAATTTTTGAAGTCACACTGAAATCATTATTCCCGCTGTTGAAGGCAATTTTGTAATTGTAATTACTGAATATAAAAGAAGTGTTTAAAAATATTTTTTGATTGATGATATGGTTCCATCGCATTGTCCCTGTGGAATTTCCCCAGTCAATACCAAATGTTTTGGCGACACTCAGTACATCACGTCCGAAATATCCGGAAAGAAACAAACGATCCTTCTCCCCCAATTTATAATTCACCTTTGCATTTAAATCATAGAAAAAAATCTGATTCTTCCTCATCTCTTTATCTTTTGAGAATATCAGATATAAATCAGCATACGTTCTACGCGCGGTAACCAGGAACGAACTCTTATCCTTTTGTATAGGACCTTCCACATTTAGTTTAGATGAAATTAATCCTAATCCACCACTCACTCCAAACCGTTGGTTATTGCCTTCATTCATCTTAACATCGAGTACGGATGATAGTCGCCCACCGTATTGCGCCGGCATTCCGCCTTTGTATAAAGTCAGGTCTTTTATGGCATCACTGTTAAAAGTGGAAAAAAATCCCAGTAAGTGTGAAGCATTATAAACTGGTGCTTCATCCAATAAAATTAGATTTTGATCTGCACCACCACCCCGCACATAAAAACCACTGTTGCCCTCCCCGGCACTTTTAATTCCCGGCAACAGTTGTATCGTTTTCAAAATGTCTTTCTCCCCGAACAATACAGGAATTTTTGAAATCTCCTTCGTGTCTAATTTCTCAACACCCATTTGTGTGCGCGTAACATTTATGTCTTTTCGCTCAGCAATTACTACTACTTCCGTCAATTGTGTCGAATTTTCCGATAGCGAGATATTAACTATTTTATACTGTGTTAGTTCAATGGACAAGTCCTGTTGCGTGAAACCAAGAAAGGAATAAATAAAATTGTATTTTCCAGAAGGTAAGGTCAGCGAATAAAACCCATATTCATTACTTGTGGTACCTGTTCCGCTCAGTTCGTTGACCCGAACAATTGCACCAATAATTGTTTCACCCGTTTTTTTGTCTTTGATCGTACCGCTGATGGTGAATTTATCACTTTGTGCAAACACTGCGTTGACTGATAAAATATATAGTAGCAGTACTTTAATTTGAGAATGAATCATTCGGTGGATTTTTGGATTAATTGGTAGAAATGATAGACTATTATGATTAAATAACATGAGCAATTAATTTCTATGACAGCAGGATGGGTTTAGATATTTTATTTCAGGAGGTTTTGAATTTTATTTCAATCGAATTCCAAATCCTATCTCCACTGATAAATTTGCCATGTTACCATCGACAGCGAGCAAATCCAATGACTTCACCGGGTATGGATACAGTGGAATGTACATGCGATAACTGAAAAAATATTTTTTCTGTCCAATTTTCAAATTGTACATCAGTCCAAAATCAGGACTCAGAGAGCTGATTTTCACCACCACCTTTTCAAACTCAGGATTATTAAGTGTCTCCTTAAAATTATCGTATTTAATTCCTGCCACCAATGAAAACGTGTGAGAAATATGTTTCGAAAAAAATGATGTGCCGATTCCAAATTTTTGATTGAGTGAATAATTATAATTGGTCTTGATAAAATTAAAATCGCGCAGGAAGGCATTGTTTTGCACGAATGAACTATGCGATATGAAACTCAATCGCTTCTTAATATTCCATTGTACAAGGTTGCTTAAAAGCAAATCCGACAATGGCATTGGATTCAATCCGATTGCCGGCTCAATCGTTAATTTACGTACAGGGTATTCGCTAACCGTTTTTTTTGATGAATCCTTGAGTGCAGCTGATACTGTGAGATTGAGTAGCAAAAAAGAAATAGTGAGGTATTTTATGATTTTCATTTTGTTGTTTTTTAATTGGTTTAGATTTCTGTTATGTGCGTTGTTGTTGATTACCTGTTTTGAAAATAAAAATCCAGTCCTTCAATGATGTTCGGATTTTCTGATCCGCGGTGATCAAGGTGCGGTTCCATATGGCTTCTAATTTGAATCCCGCGATAGCTATTTTGCAACCGCTGATAAAAAGCCTGGTATGGCGCCAGCATTCGTCCGCTGCTTTCCAATTCACCGATTCCCATAAAAACTAACTGGTGATTATTATTATTGACATCACGGTTTGCTCCTTCAAGTCTCAGCATTACTTCATTGTCGTACCAGATGGAAGGACTTAACAAAATGTAATTTCCAAATACTTGGTTGTGATTTGTAAACGCATACGCACCGAGCAGCCCGCCAAATGAATGACCAAGAATGGTCCGGCTTTTCCTTATGGTGTCAGCGCTGTATTCCTTTTCTATCCTTGGAATTAATTCGTTTACTATGAAGCGCATGAAATTTTCAGCTCCACCACCACCTTCAGCTGCTTTGGTAGGCGTATAATCAAACGATCGGTCATTTCCGTAACCGATAGCAACGACCATTACATCGTCTGCTGATTTGCTGACCTTTTCTGCGACAAAATTGAAATTCTCCTTGCCATCGAGCACGTATAGGGTTTTATATTTTTTAGAACCCGGGTTATAATTTTCCGGCAATGAAACTTGAATCGTGTAGTCAGCACCGGCTTCAGATGAATGAATTGAAAATTCCTTTGTAAGGTTTGGACTGAACTCTTCCTTCTTACATGAAGCTATAATCAGGATGAGGAGAATTGAGATTAAATTTTTCATTTGTTTGTTTTGATTGTTGTTGTTTAAAATAAAAACCGTCCCGGTCAGAAAATTTGAGATCGGGACGGTTCAATCAATTAGCAGTTGCATGAGATGCAGTTGCACGAAGTTCCGCAAGTGCAATTACCGGATTTTGAAGTTCCACATGTACATGTTTCGCACACACAGATTTCGCATGTGCAGTTAGCATTACCACGATTGGCTTTGCTGTTGTCGGGAGCGTTTAGGCTCATTGTTGTTTTTTTCATTTGATTTATTTATTAAAATTTATGAGGCAAAAGTATATCCGCCACCCTGCAGGGGTGTTACATTACTTTGGGAAAGGATTATATAATTTTGGGTTAAACTTTATCGAGCGCTTTTCGCTTCGCAATTCCTACTTTTTTAAAGTAAGAAGGGGTCAGTCCTGTAATTTTCTTGAATTGCGTGGACAAGTGCGCTGTGCTGCTGTAGTCAAGATCAAATGCAATTTCAGAGAGGGTCATCTGGTCGTAAATAAGAAGCTCTTTTGCCTTTTCAATCCGCTGCTCTATGAAATAGTTCTCGATAGTTCTTCCCTCCACTTCAGAAAATAAACTGCTTAGGTGCGTATATTCGTAATGCAGCTTTGTTGAAAGATAAGATGAGAGGTTCAATTTGATTTCTTTTTTATCAACTTCGTTACGGGCTTTTTGAATAGCCAGTTTTTTAATTTTTTCAATCAACCCACTCATGTGATTGTCGATTAATTCAAAACCGACCTTCTTCAGTTGTGACGCGAGATTATCTTTTTGCGATACAGTTAATTCATTTACTAAATGAATTTCGCCAAAGAGCACATGATGAAAAGGAATGGATGCCCGGTTTAAGATATTTTCAACAGACAAAACACAACGGTGACAAACCATATTCTTAACAAGGGCAACTGGAGATGTCATAAAAGTGATTTAGAAAACAAATGTAATTTTTGCCACCAAGACAGCAAAACCTAAAAAAATCAAAAAATCTCTGTGACTTTGGGTCTTAGTGGTAATTCTCCATTTTAAAAATCAAGATTAAACACCACTATGGAATTCCCCTGGTCTTGTTGAATACGTAAGAAATCCAAGCCGTTCATATCTATTTTTCGCAGGCATAATACTTCGCATAGCGCATTGATAAGAATTTATATTTTTATCCCACACAACTATTCGAAACATGGAATTAGAAACCAGCATGGAAAAGGATATGCTTTATGGATTGTTCAAAGGTCAGTTTACCCTGGAAGAATCCAAGAGAACTTTTCTGCAACTGATTGATGAAGTGAAAACAAGCCGCGCTGTTAAAGTACTTATTGATGGTCGCAAGGTTACAGGCCAACCAACTACTATGGAGCGCTTTTACTACGGTGAGTTTTGCGCAAAAGAAGTTAGCAAGCTTGCAAGTTTGGAATCGTTAACCCCCACATTTGCTTTTACATTAATTGAACCTTTACTGGATCCCGGGCGCTTTGGCGAAAATGTGGCCGTCAATCGGGGTATGAAGGTGAAGATGTTTGACAACATAAACGATGCACGCTCCTGGCTAGAACAGATGAAATAAATTCTGCTTTATGGGGACCTGCTCCATTTCGTTTTCGCCTCGCAGAGCTGTCATCAAGAAAAAAAATTGACACAGATTCACAGATTTGCTTCGGTCAATAAAAACAATCTGTGAATCTATGGCAACTTTCTTTGCCTTTATTTTCCCGGCAGCCAGTAATAGGATAATTATTCTCCTGCTACAACTTCTCTTCCAGGTTGAGAGACGATTCGCAAGTAAGGTTTCGGCGACTTCCATCCCGCCGGAAATATTTCCTTTGCCTGATCATCCGTAACGGAACCAAGGATAATCACGTCTTCCCCATTCTTCCAGTTTGCAGGTGTAGCAACTTTGTGATTGGATGTAAGTTGAAGGGAATCGAGTACCCGAAGCAATTCATAAAAATTGCGTCCTGTAGACATTGGATAAGACAACATCAGTTTAATTTTCTTATCGGGCCCTATTACAAAAACTGATCTCACTGTTTGGTTCGTGGCAGCCGTTCTGCCTTCTGAGGTTCCCGCTTCTTCAGCAGGAAGCATGTTGTACAATTTAGAAATTACCAGGTCACTGTCGGCAATTATCGGGTAGTTTACTTTTGCGCCTTGTGTTTCCTCGATGTCCTTCAACCAGCCTGCATGATTGCCTAAAGCATCCACGCTCAGTGCAATAATTTTGCAGTTGCGTTTTGTAAATTCTGGTTCAAGTTTCGCCATTGATCCCAGCTCAGTAGTACATACCGGGGTATAATTCTTAGGATGTGAAAAAAGAATTGTCCAGCTGTTACCCATCCACTCATATAAGTTGATGGTGCCTTGTGAAGTTTCTGCACGGAAATCAGGCGCCGTGTCGTTTAATCTGAAAGACATGTTTTTTGGGTTTAAGATGTTAGTATTTGTATGTATTAAAATTCTTTGCCGATGATTTACACTCCAAAGATATAAATTATCAGGCAAATTATTAAATCACAGGATTATAAATTCATAGCCTTACCTTGAAGTAATTTTTTATACGAATATTCAAAAACCCATTGGTTCAGGATATTCGCCGGCGCTATAATGGTGAACAATGTGGCTGGGAAATATTTCTTCTACATCACAAAATAATACTTTCAATTCTCCGTTTAGATAAAACAACTCTATAACAGAACTCACTCAAGGCAAGACATCACTACTTCTTTTATTTTTAACAATCTAAAACAAGGAGGTAATTATGTCAACCAACCCAACCCGCAAGCCCAGCGCTGCTTCTGAATCATTCATCACTGCTTTGGCAATTTTATTCTTTGCTTCCCTCGCCATTCTATTCATGTGGCTCGACAACAGGAAGCGAATCGAAAGACAATCACATAACACAATTCAGGCAGGAAGCGAAACACCGATCGCTCTGCAGGAAAAACAAAACAGGAGTTCTTCTCCGGAGCAAACCCGGCAGGAGAATATGGAACGGTTGGTATATCCGAATGGCGAAGGCGCGACAAACCAGGTAGTCACTGTACATGGCTCCGGGATTGTAAGTCCGCCTTTGCCATTGCTGGATGTTCTTCCTCAGCATATCACATTGAACGCAGGAACCGGACAAATCATTACTTCGGGGCATGAATCCGATATTACCCTTCAGCCGAATGCATTTGTAGATAAAGAAATAGCCTTTTAAACACATAGTAACACAGAAAACATAGAAAGCTTTTTCAAAAGAAGATGAAATAAATTTGAACGTCAGCAGGGAATTTATGTGCCTATGTTCTTATGTGTTTAATGCCTTTTTAAATACAGGGTGTACCCTCGCAAACAGATGAGGAACATAGGGCACATAGAAAGCCAAAAGAAAGTGACAAAAAAATGGCTGTTGAATAAAATCACTTGTGCCCTGCATTAAAAAAAAATAAAAAAATTTCATTTTATTGGTTTTCCATTAATTCAAAGCCACCTAGTTTTGCTGCTTCCTTATTAATATCAAAACTAAAATCTAAAAGTAAAATGGAAACTGAAGACGAACTAAAAGCGGAAAACAACCTCCTCAAGTTAAAACTTGAATTGGAGCATGGCATGCAAATGATGGATACCTCGGCGCTCGATCCTGAAATCGAAAATCAATGGCTCTCCGATATCTACAAGTTTGAAAAACAATTCAAAGAAGCCGGTAAAATAAAAGTATATGACAAGATTGGACGACCGGATTTTAAACCCTGGGATGAACTAAGTAAAGAGGTCCATACTCAGGAGCTTCACCGTCTTTCAGACATTTTGCAAGAGCATCAAATAGTTCTAGGGTGTATATGCGAATATGAAGATGAGATCATTTACAGGTTCATCACTGAAGAACTCTTTCAGCTTGAAGTAGATGACATCTTTGTAGAAGGAATGATTCAACATTTCATCTATGAAGAATTTCATCCGAATCATGAATACGATTTAAAAAGACAGGCAACTTCATTTATAGAAAAACTGTTAACCCAGGAATGGAATCCGGAATGGGATGGTGCAGAATTTGCCGTCCCGGTACTATTTCGTGGTAAAGAATATGATAAACATTCGATCTCGACTATTATACTGGCCTTCCAGGAGACCTTCCATCCAATTAAAATTATTGAACTCTCTATCGAACACGTGAGCTTTGATCTTGAAAAAAAGTTTGGAGCAGTTCGTTTACAATTGAGTTATGATTCTCAAGCTGAAAAAGGAAAGACACTCACCTACACCGGAAAATCCTTTATCAGTTTCACAAGAATGGAATGGGATTATTGGTGCATCAGTAACTTTCAATTGCCGGGATTCGGGGATTAAGAAATACAGAACATCCATTAAACACATAGGGTCATAGGAAACATAGAAAGCCAATAGAGCAGACGGGGGATTAAAGAAGAACCGGAGAGGCGGAGAATGGGAGAGTGGGAGAACTTAAAAAGGAAATCGCTGGCTGGTAATTCTAAAAATTTTAGGATTCAAATGAATGACCCCGCAGCAAGCTGCGAGGTATCCGGTAAATGATGCCACGAATTTACCTGCCTACCGCAGGCAGGCTAATTCTCACGAAGCAGTTCGTTAATTCGCCTGCTTGCGGTAGGCAGGTGTAATTCTTTTCGTTTCTCCGACTCCATTTGTCTTACTTTCTTTTTATTTTTTCTTCAATTTTATTACGGTTGCTCTTAGCTTTCCATTTATTCAAAATCAGTTTTGATTGGCAGAGACCATATATTCCGTCAAAACAAAAACCGATAACGTTGCCGGCTGTTGGCCCAATTGTCCGCCTTAGCGGGCAACGGAGCGTTATACAGAAATAGCTGTAAAAAAAATCTAACGAAAATCTAAGCCCCGTTAAAATTTTATGCGAACTGGCTCCTCATTAAAAGAAGGGATTTTTTTTAGCAGCGGTTTTTTCAGACTCAGAATGAGTTGAAAAAAATTTCCTTATAACGCTATATTCTTGGGTTACTTTCTTCTAAAGAAAGTGACAAAAAAA
>JBDTTM010000001.1:0-41016 GCA_039930605.1 Bacteroidota bacterium | reverse complement strand
TCAATTTCAGATGTTACCGGAAGGGCGATTAGTAACAGGCAGATTGCAGCGAACCTCAAAACGCAGATCAACATTGATGCATTTGCACAGGGAATCTATTTTGTGAGTATCAGGAATAAGGAAATGTTTACGGTCAAGAAATTTATCAAACAATAATCCGAAGAGATTCATTTCGCCGGTCGGTGCGAAAGAAATGACATTAATTTATTTAATTCGGAAATTAATTTTGTGATTGTAACGGAACCAATTATCGAAAAGAAATTAATCAGCAGCAGAAATTTAACCTTCACATATATGGCCTACAACGAAAAGCTTGCAAACAATACCCGTGCTATTATTTCCCGCACACACGAGGATGTGGAAGAAAAGAAAATGTTCGGAGGACTGTGTTTCATGGTGAACGGTAAAATGTGTGTGGGAGTGGAACAGGAGAGATTGATGGTACGGCTCGATCCCGATAAGTACGAAGAAGTGATGGAAATGGAAGGTTGCGGTCCGATGGACTTTACAGGCAAGGTGATGAAAGGATATGTTTTTGTTGACATATCAGCACTTGATACAAAAAGAAAACTTGAATTCTGGATCAAACTGGCACTTGAGTTTAACAGCAAAGCGAAAGCAGCCAAAAAAAAAGTTGGCAATAGGCAGTAGGCAAGGAAGCCAAGTTCAATTCACATTTCCTGAAATAATTGAAATAAAGAAAATCATATAAATGAAAACTCCGTTCGTTTTATTTCCTTTGTATGCTTTTAAAAGCAAGAAATAGAACAAAGAAATGCAGCGCTTGGGGATGCGGTTTTTAGCCATACACTTCTTTTTACTTTTCACTTTTTCCAATTCCTACTCGCAGGATTCATTGCTCTATCCTTCATTGCCGCCCGGGTTGAAGGCACCATGCATCAAAGGAAATGACGAAACAGGAAAGTCGTTTTCGCTCTCAAAAATAAAATCAAGATACACACTCCTTTATTTTTATGAGGTGCATTGTCATTTGTGCGAGGTAGTTACGCCGGAATTGAAGAAACTCTATGACAGCTACCATCAACTAGGACTTGAAATAATTGCAATCCCCGTGGAATCGAACAGGGAGGAGTGGATCGGGTATATCAGCGAACATGCGCTTACCTGGAAAAATATTTTCCCCGAACAGAACAAAAAGCAAAAGCTTAAAGATGATTATAAGCTGACTGTAAGTCCTACTATGTACCTGCTCGACAGGAAAAAGATCATCCTTACACAACGGATGGGTAGGATTGACCGCGTTGAAGAACAATTAAATCTTCGGATCAGATGAAAGCAGAAGGATTTTTATTTTATTTCATCTCATTTTCACCTTTTAAAATGAAAAAAACATTCGTTTTGCGGACACGATTCTTTAGCTAAATTTGCAACCCTTTTAAAAAAAACCAAAACAACCACCATGCTTCGGAAACTATTTTTTACTGTCCTTATTTTTTCTGCTTTTACTACTGCCCATGCACAATCCATTCTCACCATTGCAGGTGAGGATATTTCCAAGGCAGAGTTTGAACGGGTCTATAAGAAAAACAACACCAAGGAAACTTCTTATGATAGAAAGGCGGTAACTGACTACCTGAACCTTTACATCAATTACAAGCTGAAAGTGCGTGAAGCTCTAGAGTTAGGAATGGATACTGCAAAGGCTTTTACCGATGAACTTACCGGCTACCGGAAGCAACTTGCCCAACCTTACCTCACCGATAAGGAAGTATCTGACAACCTTTTAAAGGAGGCTTACAACAGGATGAAAACTGACGTCCGTGCAAGCCATGTATTGGTGAAACTGGCACCCGATGCATTGCCAAAAGATACCATTGAAGCCTATAATAAGATCATTAAAATAAGGGAAGAAATTGTTAAAGGCGGTGACTTTGGAGCGATTGCAAAAGCCAAATCTGATGATCCTTCAGCGAAGGAAAACAATGGCGATCTGGGCTATTTCACTTCCATGCAAATGGTTTATCCTTTTGAAAGTGCTGCTTTCAATACCAAGGTAGGTGACATTTCACAGCCGGTGCGCACCCGTTTTGGATACCATATCATTAAAGTGACAGATTCCCGCCCTGCGCAGGGAGAGGTTAAATGTGCGCACATCATGGCTAAATTCCAGGCAGGCGGAAAGCCGGAAGATTCATTGAAAGCTGTTGCGAAGATCAATGAGATTGCCGGTAAACTAAAAGCCGGAGATAGCTTCGAAGACCTTGCGAAACAGTTTTCTGATGACCAGGGATCTGCAAAATCCGGTGGCGTACTGCCCCAGTTTGGTACTGGCCGCATGGTTCCGGAATTCGAAAAAGCTGCATTTGCATTGAAGAATGTTGGTGATGTAAGTGATCCAATACGTACAACCTATGGATGGCACATCATTAAATTGCTGGAGAAAAAATCACTGGGAACGTATGAAGAACTGCAGGCTGATTTGAAAAACAAGGTTGGCAAAGATTCACGTTCTGAATTGAGCAAGTCATCCATGATCACTAAGATCAAGGCAAAGTATAACTTCAAAGAAATGCCGAAGGCGAAGGATGAGTTTATGAAAGTAGTGGACACGACGCTTACTTCAGGTAAATGGACTGCTGAAAAAGCATCTAATATGAAGAGTGCAATGTTTACCCTCGGAACGAATACATATACGCAGCAGGATTTTTCGAAATACCTTGCAGATCACCAGACAAAAAAAGGTTCCGGTTCACCACAGGTTATGGCCGGAAACATGTATGGCGAATGGGTGAATGAAAGTGCGCTGGCGTATGAAGAAAAAATGCTGGATGCAAACTATCCTGAATTCAAATCACTGATGCAGGAATACCGCGATGGTATTTTATTGTTCGAACTGACAGATAAGAAAGTGTGGTCGAAAGCTGTGAAGGACACAGCGGGCCTGAAAGAGTATTACGGGAAAAACAAGAATACTTATATGTGGAATGACAGGCTGGAAGCAACTGTTTATACATGCTCAAGCCCTGAAGTTGCGAAAGAAGTTCACAAGCTGATGAAGTCGATTGATGACAATGATACTTTGATGGCGCGTGTAAATAAAAGCAGCCAGTTGAATCTCCAGGTGAAGAGTGGAAAGTTTCTCAAAGGAGACAATGATGTCATCGATTCAATTCCATGGGTTGCCGGAATGACAAAAGATTTCAAGCATGGTAATTCAACGGTATTTGTAGATGTCAAACAAAAAATTTCTTCGCAGCCTAAATCACTTGATGAAGCAAAAGGATTGGTTACAGCAGACTACCAGGGCTTCCTTGAAAAAGAATGGATCGATTCACTCCGTGCGAAATATCCTGTGAAGATTCACGAGGATGTCGTGGATTCGATCATTAAATAAGATCGTTTCGCGCAAAAAAAATTCAGAACTTAGTGGCGTTCATTTAAAGTGAACGCCATTTTTTTTTAGCAGATGAACTACAAACGTATCATCCTCGTTTTC
Source organism: Bacteroidota bacterium (assembly GCA_039930605.1). Lineage (GTDB taxonomy): Bacteria > Bacteroidota > Bacteroidia > AKYH767-A > 2013-40CM-41-45 > JAPLDB01. The sequence goes on along the minus strand of JBDTTM010000001.1, from coordinate 37,559 downwards.
ATTGGTGCTTTTCATTTAAGTTCCTGCAGCTATTTCTCGAGGCATAACGAAACGAGAACGAAGGATGCTGTGGCCCGCGTTTTCGACAAATATCTTTTCCCTGAAAACCTTGCAGGCATTGTTCCGGCCAATGCATCACACGACGACAGTATCATCGTGATAAAAAGTTATATCGACAACTGGATTCACCAGCAGGTTGTACTTCATAAGGCAGAAAGTAACCTGGACGAAGCAAAAAAAGATGTGGAGAGTCAACTGGAAGAATACCGCAATTCGTTGATCCGTTATGCCTATGAAAAAGCATTGGTTGATCAGCGGCTTGATACTACCGTATCGGATAAGGAAATTGAAGAATTTTATGATGCAAACCCCGGTAACTTTGAGCTCAAGAGTAATATCTTAAAAGTAATTTACCTGAAGTTAAATAAGAAATCACCTAAATTGAATAAGGTCAGGGATTGGTATATTTCCGATGGCAAAAAAGATAGGGAGCAGCTGAAGGATTACTGCCGCCAGTATGCCATGAATTATTATCTTGATGACGATACCTGGCTGATGTTTGATGACCTGTTGAAAGAAATCCCTTTGAAGACTTATGACCAGGAGCAGTTTGTTCACAACAACCGTAACATTGAAATCGAAGATTCAACCACCATTTATTTTGTGAGCATTAAAGGCTACAAAGTGAAAAACAGTTTGTCTCCATTAAGTTTTGAAAAAAATAATATCAGGACATTGATCATCAACCAGCGTAAACTTAAGTTGATTGCAGAAATGGAGCAGCAGGCATACGATGATGCGAGGAAGAATGGATCATTCGAAATCTTAAAGAAAATTCAATAACTCATGCGTCTTATAGCGATATTGTTCTTATTTCTTTTTCAGTTTGCGGGAGCACAGGAGCCGAAATATTATCGTTACGATAATGATATCCTCTCCAAAGATTTTCACAAAGGCAGGAGGGAAGCATTGCGTGAAAAAATGCCTGTTAATTCTGTTGCAGTAATTTTTGCCGCGCCCGAACGGCTATATAGTAATGACAACGATTACCAATATCATCAGTCACCGGATTTTTATTACCTGACGGGATTCCTGGAGCCAAATTCCATGCTGCTTGTTTTAAAAACACCTATTGCACTGAACGGAATGACTTCTGATGAATTTCTTTTCGTTCCCGACCGGAACCCGGAACGTGAATCCTGGAACGGCAGGCGGGCAGGTAAAGAAGGAGCCAATGATGTAACAGGCGTTCATGGAATTTTATTAGCTGCTGATTTTGATTCTTTGAAGATTGATTTTTCCACCTTCGATAAACTCTGGTACATTCTTCCCAAAGGTGCAATTGACAATGCCTCCGAAGGTGATGATCTTTATAGTCTTATTGAGTCTTTCAAAAAAAAATGCAGCTATCCACCTGCTAACGGAGATGTGGGCGGGTTAAGCGCTTCCATGTCGGAATTGCGGGAGATCAAGCTGCCGGAAGAAATTGAGTTGATGAGAAAAGCAATCAGGATCAGTTGTGAAGGGCACAATGAAATCATGCGTGCAATTATTCCGGGGATGCACGAATATGAGGTACAGGCAATCGGTGAGTACGTTTGGAAAAGGGAGGGATCCGAATTCGTTGGTTATCCAAGCATCTGTGGTGGAGGAGAGAATTCATGCATTTTGCATTATGAGGCTAACAGGAAGCCGCTTGCATCAGGAGACATTCAGCTCAATGATATGGGAGCGGAATACCATGGTTATTCTGCTGACGTAACGCGCACGATTCCTGTAAATGGAAAATTTTCTCCTGAACAAAAACAGATTTATCAATTGGTTTATGATGCGCAACAAGCCGGCTTTGAAGCATGTGTGACCGGTAATGAGTTCAGGGCCGCACATAAAGCAGCAGTCTCAATCATTGGAAAAGGTCTGGTTGACTTAGGTATTACAAAAACTGAAAGCGATTACAAGAATTACTTCTTTCATGGTACTTCACATTACCTGGGACTTGATGTGCACGATGCAGGTACATCCGGTAAGCTGAAACCCGGTGTGGTACTCACTGTTGAGCCAGGCATATACATCCCTGAAGGAAGTCCCTGCGATCCCAAATGGTGGAATATCGGCGTCCGCATTGAAGATGATATATTGGTAACGGAAAACGGATATGAGAACCTTTCTGAAGCCAGTCCCAGGACAATTGAGGCTGTTGAGGCCCTTATGAAGGAAAAACCGGTGTGGATAAAAGAAAAGTAATCTCCTGCTTATTTTATCAGAAAATATTCTATATTTGCAGCCCAAAAATACGGTTTGGAATTGAAAAGCTTCAATTTAAATCAAAAACAGAATAAAAATGGCTAAGAAAGGTAACAGGATCCAGGTGATTCTAGAGTGTACAGAACACAAAGCGAGTGGCATGCCCGGCACATCGAGGTATATCACTACCAAAAATAAGAAAGTGACTACAGAGCGCCTGGAGTTGAAGAAATTCAACCCCATCCTGAAAAAGATGACGCTGCATAAGGAGATTAAATAATTTACTTGTTGAATTGTTAATTGGTTGATTAGTTCAAACCAATTGACCAATCAACTTTATTAACCCAATCAACTAATATCAAATGGCAAAGAAAGTAGTAGCAACCCTCAAGAGCGGAAAAGGAAAAGAGTTTTCACGCGTAATTAAAATGGTTAAAAATCCGGAGACGGGTGGATATAATTTCAAGGAAGAAGTTGTACACAACGACCATATCAAGGATTTTCTGAAAAACAGATAAACAGATAACCGTTAAACGTTACCAGTTGTTCGTTATACGGAAATCAGCAAAACATAATTTTAATAAGAGCTTCTTTCTATGCGAAGGGAGCTTTTTTAGTTTATCCCACCGAAGTACGAATGAACATACTAATATTCGCATCTCAAATAGGACTATTCGCAATTAGTATATTGGAAGGTAATATTGGTATTTCGTTGAGGTAATTAAAGACTAAGACATGGGTATTTTTGGAAAATTATTTTCGAAAGAAAAGAAAGAGTCGCTCGACAAGGGACTGGAGAAAACCAAGACGAGTTTTTTTTCCAAGCTTACAAAAGCGATTGCAGGTAAGTCGAGTGTAGACGCTGAAGTACTTGACAACCTCGAGGAAATACTTGTCACCAGTGATGTTGGAGTAGGCACTACGCTGAAGATTATCAAGCGCCTTGAAGAAAGGGTCGCCCGCGATAAATATGTAAGCACTGCCGAACTCAATACACTTCTGAAAGATGAGATCTCCTCATTGCTCCAGGAAAATAACAGTGAAGACAGAGAAGATTTTTCGTTGCCTGCAACAAATGGTCATCCGTATGTGATCATGGTTGTGGGTGTGAATGGAGTCGGTAAGACAACGACTATCGGTAAGCTGGCTCACCAATTCAAGCAGTCAGGAAAAAAAGTGATCCTCGGTGCTGCAGATACTTTTCGTGCGGCCGCAGTGGACCAGCTGGAAGTCTGGAGTAAACGTGCCGGTGTTCCAATCATCAAACAGGCGATGGGCAGTGATCCCGCATCAGTTGCTTTTGATACAGTAACTTCTGCTGTTTCGCAGAAAGCTGATGTTGTAATTATTGATACCGCAGGACGTCTTCACAATAAGATAAACCTGATGAATGAGTTGTCGAAGATCAAGCGTGTGATTGAAAAAGTAATTCCATCTGCTCCTCATGAAATTTTATTGGTACTGGATGCAAGTACAGGGCAGAATGCCATTGAACAGGCAAGACAATTTACCCTGGCAACAGATGTGAATGCACTTGCGTTGACTAAACTGGATGGTACGGCAAAAGGAGGAGTGGTGATCGGCATCAGTGATGAATTCAAAATTCCTGTTAAGTATATTGGCGTAGGGGAGAAGATGGAAGATCTGCAGGTGTTTAATAAGACGGAGTTTGTGGATAGTTTGTTTGGAGTGGAAAAGGAGTAAAGAAGCAAGATTAAAGACACAAGAAATCCGGGATGGCTACACTAAAAAGGGACGCAATTTTTTTTTATTGTAAGTTTGAGGGATAATTAATCTTAGGATGAAAATTGCCACATTATTTGCGCATTTTTTTCTTTTTGTATTTCCGATAACAGCACAAATTACATTTCAGAAAGTAGTTGGAGGACTTCATGAAGGATGTGCAAGTGCAGTTCAGCAATCTAGCGATGGTGGATATATATTTGCAGGATATATCGGTCAATTTCCCAGAAAAAATTTTTTAATGAAAGCCGATTCTGTTGGCGATACCTTGTGGACAAAGACTTATTTAGATACTGTATATAACTTAACTCATGCTATGCAGCAGACTTTTGATGGTGGTTATATTCTAGCCGGATCAGGTAATTTGAGTTCGAATATCTACCTGATTAAAACGGACAGCAATGGAGATACAGTATGGACAAGGTCATTTAATAATATTTCGTATGATGCAGAGGCATATTCTGTATGCGAGACAAGTGATAGCGGATATATGATATCCGGAACGTTTTTGGGTGATATCTTTTTGATAAAGACCAATAGCAATGGTGATACGCTTTGGACAAAAGGCTATGGCGGTTGGCTAACTGAATATGGCCGTTCAATTAAGCAGACGAATGATGGAGGCTATATTATTGCCGGAGCTACAGAGAGTTTCGGTGCTGGCCTTACTGATTTTTACCTTGTTAAAACAGATATGAATGGTAATTTAGAATGGTCGAAAACTTATGGTGACGTGCACTACGAGTTTGCGATTTCTGTCCAGCAAACTACAGATGGTGGATATATTATAGGAGGTTACGCTGGTTCCGCTGGGATTAATATTCTAAAAACAGATTCAGCAGGAACTATGGAATGGTCTCATGATTACGTTGTCGGAACTGAATCCATAGCTTTCTCCATCGTTCAAACAAATGATCAGGGGTATATTGTGACAGGTTCTTGTACGGGTACTGATGGTTACACAGATGTTTTCTTACTTAAAATTAATGATCTTGGTTTTAACGTTTGGACAAAAATATATGATGAGGGAGATTATTATATTCCTTTTCCGGATCCAAACTCAGTTTGGCAAACAAATGATAGTGGGTATATTGTAACCGGCTTCAAGTTCAGATTTGGCTCTGATACTACCGGTATTTATTTTATTAAGACGACAAGTGATGGAAACAGTAATTGTAATCAAAGCAATCTCCAAACTCTTTCTAATGGATGGAATATTCAGGAGAACACTGCCGCTACGATCGTTTCGCCAACAAATTTTTCTGTAGGAATCCCTGCAATGGTAATTGGACATTTAGATAGCTTTATCTCTCTTTGTGAACCATTAGGTATCAATGAATATTCAATAAACCAAGGTGACTTTTTTATTTCACCCAACCCTGTATCAGGGACTTGCACGATCCACAATACACATAAGTTACAAAATGTTCAGGTTGAAATTTACAATCTGCTCGGTGAGAAAAAGTATGCTGTAAAACTCAATAATGAACTAACAACCTTAAACGGTGAATTGTTAGCGAAGGGTATATATTTCGTAAAACTTCAACTGGAAAATGGAACCACTATTCAAAAACTAATAATAGAATAGTTTTTCTCAGTGACATCCTGACTTAATCACGAATGACTAAATAAATAACCATGAAAATAATTTATGTAATTCTCCTTGCGGCAGTGTTTCCATTTCGTGCCAGTGCCCAGGACACCTTCTCCATCTGCGCCTACGATTCCATCACCGGCCAGGTAGGAAGTGCCGGCGCAACATGTATCCAGGGGACCACGAGTGCAGTCATCATCAGTGACGTGCTTCCGGGGTTAGGGGTAATACATACACAGGCATCGTGGTTACAGGCTAACAAAACGTATGCGCATTCATTGATGTTGCTTGGATTAACTCCCCAACAGATCATTGATTCGGTTACGTTGCATGATGCACAGGGTGATCCGACAATCAGGCAATATGGAATCATAGATGTTACAGGTGCTTCAGCAGGCTATACGGGTTCCGCATGTCTCAATTATCACAATCATATTAATGGTCCCGGCTATGCGATACAAGGGAATATTCTCCTCGGGCAACAGATACTGGATAGCATGGAAAGCCGGTTTCTGAATACACCCGGAGATCTTGCCTGCAGGCTGATGTCTGCTTTACAAGGAGCAAAAGTCCCCGGTGCTGATACACGATGCGCGCCTCTTGGAATTTCTGCTGTGTCTGCTTTCATACGTGTTGCCAATCCTTCTGATACAGTTGGGGGAACTCCATTTTATCTCAACATGTCAATCAATACATTTCCCAATTACCAGGAGCCGATTGATTCTTTGCAGGAACGGTTTTATTTGTGGGGAGGATGTGGCGCCGCGTCTGTATCTACTTTACTTGAAAGAAGTGGAATAATTGCATATCCAAACCCTGTGGAGAGTAAGTTGACAATAGGCAACAGGTATTTGGCAATCAAAACAATTGAAATTGTTAACCTGCTAGGAATTCCTGAGAATTTGAAATTTGAAAATCCATTTGAAAGTACCAGTGAAACAGCAATTGAAATTGATGTTACATCGTTTCAGGCTGGAATCTATTTTCTCAGGATCGAAACAACATCAGGAGAAATTATTTCCATGAAGATTGTAAAGATGTAAAAGTTACTTTACTCTTTCACAAGTTTACCCATGATTGGCTTGCTATTGCTTCCGCTCACCTGGTAAAAATAAACTCCTGTTGAAAGATCATTGAGTTTAATATCCATAGAACTTTCAATCACAGGAATTTCTTTCACTGTTTTTCCAAGGGTAGAAAAAATTGTGATCAAACCATTTTCGAGAGATGCCGGCAGGTTGAAGTGCACCATATCCCTGGATGGATTCGGGAATACACTCACAGAAGCGGAAGTACTATTTTCATCTATTCCAATAATTGCATCAAATAAATTGATATCATCAACATGGATATTGTTACCGGAATTTCCATAAAACTCGAAACGGATCTGCACATTCGGCTGACCTGTGTAAGCTGACAAATCTACCAGTTCAGTCCTCCATTCTGTGGCTGATGGTGTGTAATTGTTGGTATGATTTGGTGCTGTAGCCAAAGAAGCCCCGGTCTTTGAATATTTCCGGATCCAGGAATTCCCGCAATCAAGGCTCACGTAAACATTCAATGAATCATTGGAAGTAGAACTTTTCATCGCATAGGCTACACTGAAAGTAAGCGAAGCCGGAGCCACCAGGTTGGTAAAATCTACCGGCGTCGAAAGCATGGAAGCATAGGCATTTGTAAGCACGTAACATCTACCGCGGAGAGATGAAGCAGAATTTCCAAAACCACCAGCCGCTGTCAGGTGATAAAACATAGTTGGATTATTGTTATCAATAAATGTCCAGCCGGTGGGAGGGAAGGCAGCATTTTCAAAACCTTCAACAACAGGCGCAACTGTTACGATCGAATTGATATCAAAAGTCATCGTCCGCGTATCATTGAAAGTATTCTGATCCACAGAAGCATTGGGGTCACTTGTAAAAACTGTAAACGAATGATTGCCCGCAACTGAAGTGATTGCAGGAAGTGTGACATCGGCGTTTGTTCCCTGCGCAAGGGATCCTGTCCAGGGAAAAGTCAATACTGCATTGGCATCCAGTTGGTAATTGATATTTACAGACGTCATCGTATCCTGTCCATAATTCCTGATTCTTACAACAGGTACAAATGTGTTATTACAAGTTGAAGTACCGGGGCTAAGAATTGTAGTTACGCCGGCATCCAAAGTAAAATTTGAAGAAGAATTCAGGTCACTTTCCCAAATACTTCTGCCATAAGTGGCAGCGCGTATTTTCTGAATGGAGTAATTGATTTCGAGTTCATACACAATTACATTTGGCAATCCTGTATTGTATGGAATCCAATCAGACATGGTCGCATCCCTGTAAAAAATCCCGAAATCCGTACCGATATATACAGCATCCTGGCTGTTTTTCTGGTACGTGATACAATTCACAGGAATGTTTGGCAAAGTGCCTGAATAATTTGTCCAGCTGTTTCCTCCATCGGAAGAATAAAAAACTTTGTTACCGGAAGAATATCCTGAGAAGCTGACCCATAATTTATTCTGATCTGTATTACTCACAGTGATATACGTCATTCCAACGGTTGCAACAGGTAAACCAGGAGTAATATTGGTCCATGATGCGCCCGTATTCACTGTCCGGTTTATTTTATCAAGCGTAGCGGCATAGATCACACTGTTATTCGCTTCTGTCATTGCAAGCGCATAAATATTTCCATTGAAATTGCCGCTGGAGATTTGTGTCCAGTTGTTACCTGCATTTGTTGAACGATAAACTTCGTCCCAGCCTCCGACCAACGTATTTGCTACTATGGGGTCCTGCATAAATGGAGTTGTCCAGTCACCGGCAGCAGGCGTGATGTCAGTGAAAGAATTTCCACCATTGGTTGATTTTTCAATATTCCCGTATTGCCAGCTCACATACATTACCTGGTCATTGGTTCTGTCAATTAAACACTCCATTCCATCACCACCTTCAACTTTTTGCCACGATGTACCCGATAAACGATCTGTACCATTGTCCTGTGCGCCGGCCAGCATTTTATAAGGAGTAATTGTGCTGCAACCCAGCCGGTAATATTGTTTTATTCCAATCCCGTTTCCAAGATCCGTCCATGAAGTTCCACTGTTCGTCGATGAATAAATACTGCCGTCATTTCCACACCAGATTACATTGTTGTTATTGGGTAAAAATTCAAGTACATGATTATCTACATGAATATTCGTTCCGGCTGCACTCCAGGTAGCGCCTCCATTACTTGTCTTGGCAATATTCATCCCTGCGACAAAAACTTTATTTTCATCTATCGGTGAACAGGCAAGTACTGCATCATAATATCCGTAAAAGTTTGCAATGGTGAGGGGTGAGGCCATTGCAAGAAAGGTAGTTCCACCATTGGAGGATTTATAAAAATTCCCATTTTCTCCCAATGCATATATAACCAATGGGTTCGCAGCAGTAACCGCGATGGAAACCCTTCCGCTGCCACTTACACTGCCTGCTGTTGACCATGTAGCACCCTTGTTCGACGAGATTGCAATGCCGGAAGAACTACTTGCATAAACTGTATTCGGATCGTTCGGTTTAAATTCCATGTCGTAATAATGACCAGTGCGAACAGAAGTCCAGTTAGCACCTGCATCAGTAGATCGAAAAATTGCTGTCCGTGTGCATGCCAATAAAATATCCGGATCAGAAGGATTAATAAGCAACCGCTGGATGATAGTTGACTGTGTCTGGTTGTAAGAGAGACCGGTTGTGTTCCAGGTTTGTCCGCCATCTGCAGAGACCACCACACCTGCGCTGTATGTTCCACCCCAGAAATCCTGTCCAACCTCGTATCCATATCCGTCACCTGTGGCAATGAAAACCGAATCCGGATATCTTGGATTAATGGCAATATCGGCAACACTCAATGCATCTAAGAAATCTGTATTCGAAGTCCATGTACTTCCGCTATTTGTGGATTTCCAAACGCCACCGGCAGCAGCACCGATATAAACTGTATTTGTATTGGTAGGATCGAACCTGATACAATTCACGCGGCCTGTTCCACCACCACCACCGGGAATAGATGTGGGCCCGACAAATGTCCAATTCGCTGCTGTAACCGCAGGGTGAACAGCCATTCTAAGTTGCGATTGTTTTTGCTTTTGGTGTTCTTTTACCAAAATTTCAGGATCGAAAAATTCCCCTGTAGGAAAAGTGCGGGGCTTCATGAAAGCTTCCCATCGTTTGAATTGCTGAAAACCGCCTTCTTCACGGTTTTCATCTTCGTTCTTCGAAGGTGCTTTATCCTTCCAGTATTCATTAAATTTTTTCTGGATATCTAAAAAGTTAGATCCTTTTTTAGACTCTGAAACATCAGTTGTACTGGAAACAATTGACTGTTTTAGCCATGGCTGTGATACAGCATCATTTGACATGAATGCCGCGTAAAGCAGTGCAAGACAATAGATATTTTTCATTAAAATTTTAGTGGAATTTGACCGTGTAAATATATGATAAGTTGAGGAAAGATGCATGTAATGAATGTGGGGAAGTAAGCCATTTTCCACTCGCAATGCGTCACAATAAGGTAAAAGAGATCAAAATATTTGAAAAAAGTTGATTTATTAATTTGAATTATAAAAGGTATATTTGTTTCAACATTTAAACCTCTAATAAAACGCTCATGAAAAAAATTACATTTATTCTCGCTTTCGCTGCAGGCATAGCTGGTAGCGCAATGGCACAAACCGGAAGTGACAAGCCAATGTCGGCTCAAGAAGCAGCCATGATGAAAAAGTGGCAGGCGTATATGACTCCCGGAGACGTACACGCAATGGTTGCTAAATCAAATGGTGAATGGAATGAAGACATCACCATGTGGATGGATCCTTCAGCTCCTGCAACAAAAAGTTCAGGATCCTGCACAAATACAATGATCATGGGTGGCCGTTACCAGCAGAGTATGCACAAAGGTTCTTTTAACGGAATGCCTTTTGAAGGAATGAGTATCATGGGTTATGACAATGCAAAGAAAATGTTCCAAAGTTCATGGGTTGATAATTTTGGAACAGGTGTTATGACAATGGAAGGAACTTATAATCCTGATACCAAAACTGTAACCTCTAAAGGCAAACAAATGGATGCGATGAGTGGAAAGGATATGGATGTGCGCGAGGAGTTTACTATGATAGATGACAATAACCAGATGATGACCATGTACATGACACCGGCAGGAGGAAAGGAATTTAAAAATATGGAAATTAAATTCACACGAAAATAAAAAAGTAAGATCACTAACATTAAGCCGTCTCCTTAAACAGGGACGGTTTTTTTTATTCTCCTTCACCAAATACCTCGCAGCTTGCTACGGTGATGCCCGGCCTTCGCAGCCAAAGAAACTCCTTCGGCGGAGTTGGCAACGCGAGGAGAACCCTCTACATCCGCCTATGCGTAGTCACGTCGGCTAATAAAAAACATATCAATCATGCCTTTGTTCTTGGCTTCAATTTTTCCGCGATGCACGCATGAAAATTTATCCTTCACCAATGCATAAGTACCGCCGCTGATATTCACTTTTCCAGCTTCACCTGCCGATTCCATTCGGGATGCAATGTTAACTGTGTCACCCCAAATATCATAAGCGAACTTTTTAATTCCGACAATTCCCGCAACCACCGGACCTGTATGAATTCCAATCCTGATTTCAAAGAAGGTTTTTCCATTGGCAGTCCGCAGTTCATTTTCATTCAACATAAAATCCAGGATATCCAATCCTGCCTTCACGGTATCTTCTGCATTTGTTTTATTGGCAACAGGTAAGCCGCCGGCACACATGTATGCATCACCGATGGTCTTTATCTTTTCAATACCATATTTTGAAATTATTTTATCGAATTCACTGTAACAATAGTTTATTTCATTCACCAGTTCCTGGGCAGTAAGTCTTTCACTTACGCTGGTAAAGTTTTTAAAATCAGTGAACAGAACGGTGACTTCATCAAATTGTTTAGCTGCGGCAGTTCCTTTTGCTTTCAGTTCTTCAGCAACTTCTGATGGCAGGATGTTCAGGAGTAAGTCATCTGATTTCTTCTTCTCGCTCATTAATTCTGAAGTGCGGATAATCACTTCTTCTTCCAGTTTCTCCTTTTGTGTTTCCAGAATTTTCTTCTTTTCCTGCTCCTGTTCTAGTGATTTTTTTGATAGCACTTTCACCTGCGACAATTGTAATCCCAGGTCTTTGTTTATGCTTGCGAACCGCCAGGCCTGGTAAAGTGACATTGATACAGGAATGCTCAGGATAGAAAGAACCAAAAACAGCTCCAGGATTTTGCCGGTTAATGTTGTGTCATTGATATCGAAATTACCACCGTTGGCGATTGCCATGGTAAAAATAGTGAGAATGAAAAAAGCAAAAAACAAAATACCGGTACCAATAATACGGGCGCCCTTCACCCGTTTTATCATTCCGAAAATAATTGTGAATACAGCCTCAAATGATACGATAACGAGGAGTGCAGCAGTAAGTATTGAAGCCAGCGGGAGGTTGTAAAAACGCAATAAAAATGAGACGATTCCCAAAGTAATGATGAACGCGAACCGCCATTTCCTTTTGGCAAATAGTTCCCTGATAAATCCTGAAAGTGAAATGCAAGCGATTACAATCACAGGCTGTGTAAGAAAAATAGCCTTGATGGCAAATGAAGGATCGGAAGAGGTGTACCCGATAAAACCAATGATAAAGAGGAAGCCAACACAAAACATAAAAAAGCTGAAATAAAGATTGGACCAGTCTGCCCGGTGATAGATAAATAAGAACAGGTGAATTACACAAATTGCAATAAAAATTCCGGCCAGCAGCATCAGGAAAAATGACAGTATGGTACTGCGTTCGTTTTTCGAGGCGATGAAGTTATCCGCCTGCCCGATCATCAGTTCGAATCCTCCCCTGGACTGTCCAAAGGTTTTGAAATTTTCTGCAGCATTGTAATTTGCATAGCGGACAGCAAGGACATGTTCACCTGTCTCTTCAATTGTGAATATAAATGGCACGTCCCGCGGATCATAATATTCTGTGCTGTCGGCATCTCTGATTTTTCCGAAGGACTTAAGGCGTTTGCCATCAAGATATATTTCAGATGCTCCAAAATGTGTGATCGACATGGCAAGCGGAACACCGGCTACAGATGTATCAGCCGTAATATGAAGGCGGAACCAACCAATACCGGAAAATGTAGTATGCATTGTGTCACTCCATCTCAAAAAGGTTTTCACATTCATCCATTGGCTGTCGTTAAATGATTGTGCAGCCATCGTTGTATCAACACCAGCGTAAAATTTCCAGTTTTTATCTATGATATTTGGATAATCCTGCAGACTGTCCTTCGTTAAAAGGTAATTCGAGGCAAAAATATTTTCCATTCCAACGAAGGAGAAAACGAGAAGGAGCAGACCAAGTATCAATTTTTTCATGTTCTTTTTCATTTAAAACAAATGTTACCTTTTGCCTTACCTCGTTGTTAATGACCTCAAAAGACGGAAAGTTCCTTCTATTTCAAAAATTCTTCTTTTGTAATTTTCAACATTCGGGATAGATCAGTCTATATACCAATCCCTGTTAATTATTAATTGGCGTATTCATTCCAGAATCTGGGTATTATCTAAGTTTGCCCTTTCATAACAACTATAAGATCATGCCTAAACCAGTTGAGGAGCCTCTCAAGGTGGAAATCGAAAATGAGACTACAGATACACAAGTCATAATTGTTGATGACGACCCGGGTTTTAGCTTTATGCTAAAAGATTACCTGTTAACTATTGTTGAGTTGAGAGCCGAGTTATATAAAAGTGGGAATGACTTCCTGAAAAACTACCGTTCCGGGGATAGCCGCAAGATCATCCTTGATTATGAATTCGCTGATGGTCCGAACGGCCTTGAAGTCCTTCAAATGATAAAGGCATTGAACCCGATGGCTGTGGTCATCATCGTCTCCGGTCAGGATGATCTTGAAAAGGCAATTGAAACATTACGCAAAGGCGCTACCGATTATTTCCTCAAGACAAACAAGACTGTTTTTGCAAACATTGTTTGTTCCCTTTTAAAGTTGAAGGAGATGGAAAAGAATCAGTGGAATTAACACTAAGATCCTGCATAAAACAGTTCTAAAATTCTATTTCCGTTTTGATAAACTCTTTTACGTCTTTGGAACCAGTGAGGGATAGCCAGATTTCTTTTTTATCACCTCCGACTGAAAGTATGAACTACACCGCAACGGATTTTATTGGACCAACGAACTTATCAATAGTTAGGGATTACCCTAACCGGACTTCAAAATAATGAAGTCATCACACTAAAAATCTACTTTATAGCTCAATATGGGAATGAGTGGTGCCTGGTACCAGTTTTGTATTTTGCCTGACTGGGGATCAAAATATTTACCGTAAGCATTCTTGTGGTTGCTTACATTTTGAATATCCAATGCCCAGGTCACAGTACTCTTTGTCCTGTTGCGTTTAACGCTTAGGCGGATATCGGTCCTGAAGTAATCTTTCACTTTGTGTTCGAAAGCCCTGTTCTCATATTGCACGGCATATCCATTTGCAACTGATGCCTGTTCATTGATCGGCGTTTCGCGCAAGCCACCGCTGTACACGCTTTTCAGGTTAAAGCCAAGTATTCGGTTTCTGAATTTTTCTCCTGTCTTCACTTCTTTCCCGGCAGTAAAACTTATATTGTAGTTGCTGTTGAAACGGGTATTGTACCATTCTCCATTGGCAGCTTTGTATTTGGAATCGAATAATGAACCGGAAAGTAAGAAGTATAAATCCTTCCTCATAAATTGTTCGAACGTCAGTTCAATTCCGGCATTGCGGCCGGTTCCTTTATTGGTAAGCACTTCATCGGTATAGCCTTCTTCCTGGTTGAGTACTGAGTAGGTGCTTGCAAGATCTGTACTCACCGGGATATTGTACAGGTATTGATAATATCCTTCCAGTTTCAAATGCAGAAACTCACTTAATGACCGGTCATAAGCCAATACAAGGTGCTGTGCTTTGGTGAAACCTAAATTTTTATTTGGCTTCTCAATCACACCATTTGTATTTGTTCGCTGCACGTAATACACACCCAATGGCTGAACCTGGCTGTGCAAGCCATATCCAAGAGAAATGAATTGTGCAGGATTCAGTTCATACTTCACAGAAATCCGCGGCTCCACAGCATAAGTCCCATTTGTTGCAAGCACGAGGAAATGCACGCCACCGTTCAACGTCAGCCTTTCAGTTGCATGATAACTTGCCTGGATGAATGATTGGAAAGTATAAGCACTTCCTCCCTCGTTGATATATGTTTCAACTTCGTCTGTTTCATCATTCTTATACCTTTTGAAAAAAGAATAATAAATTTTATTTCCAGTAATGCCCGCTTTCAGATTAAGACGCGAATTCACTTTCTTCGTCAATACACTTGACAGTGATATTTTACGCTGATACAAATCCTGGTCGCCGAGGTGTTCAGTTTTATATTCCTCATTAATAAGATCATCAGTGTATCCGTTGCTGGTGCCCGAAGCAATGAGTGAGGTCTTCAGGTATGTAGAAGAGTTGATGGTGAGAAAGTGTGTGATTCCTGATGCACCCGTATTTGCATGAAACTTTGAACTGATGCGGTGAAAATAGTCTGTCCACTGAGCAGAGTCTTTTTCTGCTTTGAAAACCTGCGAGCTCAAGCCACCGAATCCAAAGAGGGTAAAACTACCGGCAATCTTTGTAGGCACATAAATGTTATAGGATAGGTCCTGGAATGTGGTAGTACCAAATCCGATATTTACTCCAATCTTATCTAACAAAGAAAGCGTAGAGTAGCGGTAGTTCACCAGATAGGATCCATCATATCCTTTTTTAAACGGACCTTCAGCAGCAACATCGGTACCTAATATTCCGGCCTGGATGGTATACTCACGTTTCTGATTATTTCCTTTCCGGAGCTTAAGGTCAAATACGCCTGACAAAGCATTTCCATATTCAGCGGAAAAGGCACCGGTAAGAAAATCTGAATTGGTTAGCAGCTGGGAACTCAGAATTGAAATTCCACCTCCTGATGTTCCTACATTAGAGAAGTGATTGGGATTGGGAATTTCAACGCCTTCCATTCTCCATTGAAGTCCATTCGGGGAATTTCCTCTTATTGAAATTGTATTATTCCCATCATTGGTAGAGATTACTCCTGCATAAGCCGTCGCCATTCTTGCCGGGTCATTCACTGCAGCTGCATACTTTTGCGTCTCCTCAACAGAGAAAGTCCGCGCGCTGATTACTGAATACTCATTGATGGCTTTGTTCTTTTCTAATTTACCGGTAACCACAACTTCAGCGCCCTGGATGATATTCTCCTCAACATTAACGTTAAGTACGACCTCTTTTCCGGAATTCACCACAATATTTGGAAGGGTGAGCTCTTTGTAACCAAGAAATGAAATTTTCAGCGAATGATTCCCAACCGGCACATGGCTGATTTTAAATTTACCATCCAGGTCGGTAGATGCTCCATTGAATGGTGTTGAATTGATTACAACCACGTTGGCGCCGGGTAAAGGCATTTGCGTGATTTTATCCACAACAGTTCCCCTGATCGTTTGCGTGAGCTCTTGAGCGGAAAGCAATTGGAACAGGAGGAATGAGAATAGAAATGAGATCTGAAATTTGATTGTCATATGTTTTAGATTAATGTGATATTATCTATGACAACCGGGAGATAGTTAACCCCTATCGTGGTTTGGAAATAATTCCGGGATTAACTTTTTATATAGAAGTTTGATACTGTGTTCTTAATCAATAAGAGATAAAGACAGATAGATTATATGTATAGATCCAAATTATTTTAAAATTTGATGGGCGACTTCTATTGAAATTATTTTCTATGCAGTCTATGTGACTATGTGTTGAAAAGGCTGTTAAACCCCGTGGGATGAAAAAAACTTGAAACACATCGGACACATAAAGCTTAAATGGGTTTGGATTTACAAAAACCGCAGCGCCACCTTTCCACCAACCCACATTTTAATATTCAAGTCGTTGGAGTAGCTTTCATTTGAAAAAGTATAAGGAGGAAGTTTGCTAAAATCGCTTTTGTAATACGGGACAGTTGTGTTTGATGCATAGAAATTGAAAGTTGGTCCAAACGCCACAGTAAATTTTTTCGCAAGCGATTTATCCAGTGTAACATTAAATTTACTGAGCAGGTTCAATTCTTCAAACGTACCACCTTTAAGTAATTGCTGCGCCGTGAGATCGAAATTCAGCCACCATTTTTTTCCCAGGTTAACCGCTGTTCCCAAACCATATCCATAATGCCAAAGCGGATTTTCCAGATTTTTCGTTTGAATTCCTGAGGTGAAAATATTGTAAAACCTCCTGACGCCCGTTCTGAAAGCCAGGTTCACCTGGAACACTTCATCTGCATTGATTTCTATTGTATGATATCCTTTCCTTGAAAAGCTCAAAAAACCAACAGGTATTCCTGAGGAGGAATCAGAAATATTCAGAAATGCCAATTGTGAACCTTTAACCTTTGAGGCGTAATTCACCAATCCGGAAATTTGTGTTCCTGATATATCTTTTGCTGCGACGTTTAACAAGCCGGCAACCTGTGCACCTTCTATTTCTTTCAAAGAAAAATTTAAGAGTCCTGCGACCTGCACGCCTTCAATATTTCCAAAAGAGGCATTCAATAAGCCTGCAGCATTCACTCCGTGTACTTCACCCAAATTTACATTGAGCAATCCGGCGGCCTGGAAACCACGGACCGTGTCACCATTACAGTTCAACAATCCTGCAAGTTGTATCCCTTTTGTAGTCTTCATATTTGCGTTAATGAGTCCGCCCAGCTGAACACCATTTACAGGGCCTCCTGTTGCGTTGATTAAACCGGCTATTTGTAAAGACTGCACAGAATCACGGTCAATGTTGATCAAGCCCGCCACTTCAAGTTTTTTTGTTCCCATGGAATATCCGGCCAGCACATTCAATGAATAATCGTTTACAGTATTCCCGCTTAAGCGCAGGTTAGAACCAATGAATGGAAGGAAGGCGAGTTGAAATTTTTTATTCAGTGTGTCCTTTACATTTCGTGTATTTGCCTTTTGCTCTTCGCTCAGCATGAAATCTATGAATGCAAGCTGATCTTCTGTTACCTGTTCCAGCTTAATGCCAGATGAATCAACAGGTTCAGGCAGCTTTTCCGCGGGATAGATGGTTACATTGATAATCGTATTGCCGGATTGTTTTACATATATCAGCGTGTCTTTAAATTGCTGCTTATTCACGATGAGCTGTACTGAATTTGTCTTGCGGTCAACTTTAAGTTCATAGTAACCATAATGGTTTGTAACAGAAGATGACCTTGTTTCTTTATCATAAATACTCACCTCGGGAATTTTATTTCCATTGTTACCGTCTGTAACATAGCCACTGATAAGGTAATAGGAGGGAGCTGATGTTTTTTCAGATACAGGCGCTTTCGTAAGAATAATATGTTCGCCTCTCATTTTATATTTCACGCCAGGTGAGAGCAAATGTTCCAAAACTTCTCTTACAGATTTATCTTTCATTTTAACCGTCACAACTTTTTTCAAATCCATTATAGCCGGATTAAACGAGAAGCTGAAATGACCTTGTTTTGAAACTTGGTCGAGGACTGTTTCCATCGTTTCATTTGCAACATTGATAGAAACAGTTCGCTCCAGCGCGGGTGTTTTTGTTTGACCGGAATTAATTTTCGGGTTGACAATAATGAACAGGAATAAGAGGTAGAGGATTCTGCTATTTGCAACCATTGCCGTTCAGCTTAATTTCAGTTTCTGTTTTGTTAACCTGCAATTGCAGTGTTTCAGCAATGACCCCGAGGATTGAATCCAATGTTTCATTGTTGAAAGAAGCCGTGAGCCTGCATTTCTTCAGATCATCATTTTGGAATACAATATTTTGACTGTACACTTCATTCAGGAGTTTTACAATGACCTGCAGTTCCGTATTGTCGAATACAAATATTTTGTCATTGTAGGCCGTAATGTTTTTGTCTTCAGAAAGAGATTTGACAAAAACATTTGTCTCAGAATTATAATCGGCTGTTTCTCCTACAACCAGGTTGATCTCTGACTTTCCATTTGCTGTTATTTTTACTTCACCTGTTTTAACAGTAACAACAATATTTTTAGCTGCCGGATTTGCATTTACATTAAATGAAGTTCCAATGTCTTCAATCTTCAATTCACCGGCTTCAATGGCAAATACTTTTGTGTCGTCATGCTTTACATCAAAAAATGCCTCGCCCTTCAGTTGAATGATTCGCGCTTTGCCATAGCCGGCAGAGGAGTAACTGAGACTGCTGTTTTTATTCAGGGTAATTGATGAACCATCAGGGAGTATTTCATGCACAATCACATCTGCAGAAGAAATAATTTTATCATTAACCATCTTTGCAGGAGCAAGGGAAAAATAAACAGCAGCACTCAATCCGCCCACGATAGCCAGTATGGCTGCAATCCGAAGGAAGGAAGTCCACGGTCTTGAATTGATGGAAATAATTTTTGCGTCATTTTCCTGCACATTCATCCTGCTCTTTACCTTCATCCAGGCTTTGTCTGTGTCAACAGGAATTTGATGTTTCACATTTTTACTTTGCAGAAATAATTTTTCTGATGCGGAAAAAGTATTTTTATTTACTTCGGACAAAGCAATCCATTCCTGAAGCAGGTTTTTATCCCTGAAATTGGCTTCACCCGATAATACCCGGGCAATTGTTTCATCAATATGTTCAAACCTGTTTTCCAATCAGCTTAAAAGTTGAGAATGAATAATGAAAATGATAAGTACCAGGTAATCCCTCAACTGCTCCCGCATAATTTTCAATGCTTTCCCCATCTGGTTTTCAACTGTCTTAATGGAAATGCCCAGTTGTTCCGCTATTTCTGAATATTTCAATTCTTCAAAACGGCTGAACTTAAAAATAAGACGGCACTGCTCCGGAAGACTTTCAATAGCCTTTTGAATCTGTGCCTGTAATTCGTTTTGAATAGAGATTTCTGTAGCCGGAATTGAAGGAGAAAGGTATTGTTGTTCTTCCACATATTGCTTTCTCACTTTGCTATGTTTGATCCTGTTGAGCGAAGCATTCCGCACAGCTTTGTACAAATAAGATTTGATTGAAATAGTTATCTCCATTTCCCTGCGTTTTTCCCAAAGTGAAATAAAGACATTTTGTACGGTTTCTTCGGCTTCATCGGAATCATTCAATAGCATATTCGCATTCTTACACAGTGGCTGATATAAACTTCTGAATAAGTCTTCAAAAGCTTTTTCATCCTGCTTCCATGCATTTGCTATATCGTTTTCCTGGGACACGCTGAATAATTCGTCCGCAAGTTTAGCAAATGCCTTTTTATATCTGGATGACAACTTCAAAAGGGTTTACCCCTATGTCGGCCGAAAAAAAAATTGGACGCTGGTAGGATTAACTTTTAACAATAAAAAAGCCGTTCAACCAAGGCTGAACGGCTCTATCATTTTCATATTTTATTGTTACTCAACAGCAATCTTCCTCACGAGATGTACATCATTCATTTCAAAAGAAAGCATGTACACACCTTTTGCAAATTCCGTCATGTTCATCTCCAGTTGATTTTGTCCTTCAACGGCATGATTGTTTCCGATGTAAACGATGCGCCCTGTTACATCCCTGATGATGGTTTCATAAGGACCTTCGGTAACTGAATAGAATGCAACGTTCAACTTGTCATGCGCAGGATTGGGGAAGAGTGATAATTCGCTGATCGCTTCTGATTGCCTGCAGTTGATGGTTGCCTGGAATGTTCGGGCTGAACTTTGTCCGCAGGAATTAACCGATCGCACACTCACCTTTCCTGATGCACTGCCAAAGTTTACTGTGATTGAACCGGTTCCTTGCCCGGTAGCAACCGTTGCTCCTGTTGGAACCGTCCATGCATAAGAGGTAGCGCCGGCAACTGCTGCCACAGAATAAGCTACGCCTGTCTGGTTCGCACAAACAGCAGCACTTCCTGTGATCCCGTTTGGAGTTACAGGTACAGAACGAATGGTGGTACTGCGGATGCTGCTTGATCCACAAATATTGTCAGCAACCACTTTTAGTGCTCCTGTTGTAAAGGATGCGCTGTAGTCAACAGTAACCGAATTGGTTCCTTGACCGCTTGCAATTGTAGCATTCAATGGAGGTGTCCATGTAAAGCCGGATGCAGCTGTTACCGGTGCTACAGTATAAGGTATTGCCACAGAACCGGGACATACTTCATTGATTGCGCCAGTTATCACTCCCGGTGTTGAAGGTTTGCCATAAATGGTAAGCGCTCGGTTGCTGCTGGTACCGAAACAATTGCTTGCTGAAACGCGAACGCTTCCTGATACAAAAGTGGCTGGCATATTAACAGTAACTGCATTTGTACCGCTGCCACCGGTGATTACAACACCAGCAGGGAAACTCCAGTTATAGGATTCAGCTTTAATAACAGCAAGGCAGGAAAATGACAACCCCGTTGCACCTTCGCATGAAAGTGCCGGAGCAATAATTCCACTTGGTACACCCGGTTTGGCCGTTACTACTGTTAGTGGTTTACAAACAGAAGCACTGCTGCCACAACCATTGGAAGCATACACACAAACATTTCCGGATGCCTGTGTAGCACTGAAGTTTACTGTTACTGAACCTGATCCCTGCCCGGTGGCAATCGTTGCTCCGGTTGGAACTGACCATGTGTATGAAGTAGCACCAGCTACAAGGGCTACCGAATAAGAAGTCCCAAATGCATTCTTACAGATATAATTGTTGCCTGTAGCGGCAGCCGGCGCTGAGGGAGCCCCTCCTGTTTGTGATACTGTATAAGTTTGAGAATGACTACAACCATTGGCATCAGTCACAAGTACTGAATAATTGCCTGCCGCAACTCCTGAAAGATCCTGAGATGTGGCACCACCCGGATTCCAGCTATAACTAAAAGGAGCAGTACCGCCGGAAGGGGAGAGGTCTATACTTCCATTGGATAATCCACACGTTGCATCGGAAACATTGGCAGAGGAAGAAATAACTGCCGGTTGAGATACAGACTGTGTTTGGGTACCAATACATCCGTTTGCATCAGTTACCGTAACCTGGTAATTACCTGATGAAATTCCTGAAGCAGTTGCCGTATTCTGAACCGGTATTGTATTCCATGAATAATTATAGACAGGTGTTCCACCGGAAGCAGATGCAGTTACCGATCCGTTGATGCTGCCAAAGCAACTCACTGCAATTGATGATGATGAAACAGCCGGCAATGGATTAACAGTCACATTTGCTGAAGCACTTGTATTGGTACAACCATTTGCATTAGTATAAGTATGCGTGTAATTAGTACTGCTTCCGGAGTAAGGATTCCCAACACTCCAGGTTCCTCCAACTGGAGTTCCTGATAATGCAATAGAAGTTCCTGCACAACCGCTTACATTACCCGCGGTTACTGTTGGCAATGGGTTTACGGTAATTGCAATAGAGTTTGTACCTGTGCATCCGGCGCTTGTTCCGGTAACGGTATAGGTAGTTGAGGATGCCGGCGAAACCGAAACACTGGCGCCAGATAAGCCGCCCGGGTTCCATGTATAGGTTGAAGCTCCTGTAGCGTTCAACGTAGTGGATTGACCTGTACAAATTGCATTTTGAATTGATGAAACACCAACAGAAATCACTGAACTGATTGTTACGGTAACACTATTGGTGCCCGTACATCCTGCTGTGGTACCATTCACGGAATAGGTTGTAGTCCCTGGTGGTGTAACAGTGATACTAGCAGTTGTGGCACCGTTAGACCAGAGGTATGAATTGGCACCGGAAGCTGTAAGTGTGGTACTTGCACCGGCACAAATGCTTATCGGGGGACTGATGGAAATAACAGGAACCGGGTTCACAGTGACACTTACTGCAGAAGTTCCTGCACATCCGCTCAAGTCAGATGCTGAAACAGTATAACTGGTAGTACCAGATGGCGTGGCTGACGGGTTCTGCTGCGTAGAACTAAATCCCGCCGGGTTTGAAGTCCAGTTGTAGGTAACTACATTCGTTACAGTATTGAATAATTTTAAAGTCCAGTTAACAATTCTGCCTGTATCAACAGCAGCCACATCCGCCACTTTTAATTGCCAGGTTCCATTTACATTCCCGCTAAGAGAACTGTATGCACCATCAGGAACAAATGATCCTGTAAAAGGTGCAGCGCCAGAACCAACAGCAGTTATTGCACTCATGGTGAAAATGGTATTCGTAAAATTATGTCCGCCGCCGCCTCTTCTGTTGCTCAGGTAGATGGTACTTCCTGTAGGTGAAATCAATGAAACGATCAGGTCACCATCATAAGTATGGGTAAGATTCAGGGTAACAGAAACAATTGAGTTTGCATTCAAAGTTGTTGGATTAATTCCCGCAATAGTAATTGGAGATGTAACACCGGTTGCATTGTTATCAGGGATGAATACCTGCGTATTGCTGGTAGAAGTTGATATAAGATTTACAGTTGAAGCAGCATTTGTTGAAGTAGATAATTGAACGCTTTGACCCTGGCAAACTGCTAACGGAGATGATGCTGCAACCACATTCATAGGAGTCACATTTATAGTTACAGGTGCCGAAACAGATGGACAACTTGTTGAAGTATTACTGCTTACTGTATATGTACCTGAAGTGGTTACTACAATTGCCTGTGTTGTTGCTCCATTGGACCATACGTAGTTCAACGCACCGCTGCTTGCCGTCAACGTAACACTTCCACCCTGGCAAAAAGTTGTGGGTCCGCTTACGCCGATGGAAACTGCACTGCCTGCCTGCTGAGTGAGGGTAAATGGTACAGCAACAACATTGTTGTTTTCATTGGTTTCATTAAAATAGTTCAATGGGTCAATTTGAATAACCACATAATAAGTACCGTTGCATGTTCCGGGAGGAATGGTAATCCACATCCCATCCAGGCCGGAACTGTAGGTGTCCATATAACCATTCGAAATTCCCTGCATTGTATTGGAACAACCATAGCTGCCTCCACCTAATCCATAATTCCGGAAACTGCTTGTATTAAAATTTGTCTGGGTTAAAGTGTTACCTGCAGAGTCAGTGCAATATCCGACGCCGCCATTGCAACTACCGATATCCAATAAGCAGAAACCAAGTTTCGTTCCTGTTCCGATGATTGGCCAATTGACAGGGTTAGGATCTGCAGTCGCTGTCCTTAATGTATAAATACCCCAGTTGTCGACATGTTGGTGACCATGTGTTGGATGATAAGTCATCGATCCTGCAGCACGGTCAGTAAAGGTCATCGTGTTTCCGCTTTTATGATATATACGTTGGTTTATCAATTGATGGGGTGGTACCCCAGTCACCGGGCAGGCAGTTGGAATATTTGCAACTGTACCTGCATCTACCGTATCCGTTCCGCATACATACTTGGATGTACCTCTCGTCTCCAGTGGTCCAAATCCAATTATAGGTGTAGAGACTCCAAGTCGCAACCTTGCGTCATTTCCATTGCAGGGCGGATTGCATACCTGCGGATACTCAGCATAATTACTTGCCTGTGTAAGCGGCAGCCGTGCGATGCATATATCAGGAAGTAAATCACAATTTGTATTTGTTGTGTCAGAGCACCTGCAACCTGTTGCATTCGTCAATGTACACTGTGCATTGACAATAGTTGCCAGGCCCAGGGAGATGGTAAAAGCAAATAGTAATTTTTTCATATGGTTATTGGAATTAAATAGTTTTGACTTTGAGACGAACATATTCAATTTACAGAGCAATGAATCACTCTCATTAATTTTAAGCTTGTATAAACTTGATGAACCGGGTCCCTTTCCCATGCTCATCCCCCTTTGCCTTTTGATTTTTTTATTCGCAGTATAAAAATCCGGAAGCAAGATAATGATTCTACATCATTTTACAAGGTTCTTTCAGAAAAAAAAGGTTGAATACTTTTCGCCTATTCCACCTGTTCGTTTACCACGGTAGCAGTAATCTCAACATAAAAACTTTATTTAGAAATTGTAATATGCCCTTAATCCGATGCTGTGTTGAACAGCTGTTACAGGATCCTGACCAAGATTGATCGTCTCATAACTTGGCGTATATAAAAACTGGATGGTGTATTTTGGATTCATGGTCAGGTTCAGTCCCAGACCCGCAAAGGCGCCAAAGCCCCACCCTGTGTAATGACCAACGTATACAGAAGATCCACCAACTACATTTTGGTCAAAAGAAGTGAGGTCCAATTCCAGACTATTAATCTGCACAAAATTCTTTTCAAGTTTGGCATTGTTTACACATAGACCTGCTTCAATAAAAAAATTTCCCTTTTCATTATCACCCAGTATCCGGCTGTATCCGAGCTGGATCATCATCCGCTGCTCTGATCCGACAATTGCAAATTGATTATTTTTGAAGTCCTGCAATTGCTGGTTCACAGTGTTGCGCGATTCAATCGTGAAATTTCCCGTCACACGCAGTTTGGCAAAATTCAAATTGGCGATGATGGATTGCTTTTTATCCAGTCCATAATTCAATGCAAGTCCAAATAAAAATGCCGTGCTGTATTTTAAATTGGTAGGCATGTCAGTTTCATTAAATCTCCAGTCCTCATGATTCACCACGCCTAATTCTGTTGCGATCCTGTCTGTACTTCCATTGTTGGGATCATTCTCGGTTACAATTCTTCTATACATAAAACTGTTTGAGAAATCATTTCTGTTTCCATTCACATCGTATCCATATCCGTCATAAATTGTAGTTGAATTTTTATTCGGAAAAAATGCACCCATGTAAAACCCGATATGAAATCCCCGGGCGCCTTTGTAGGAAACTGTGGAGTCTTCATCATTGTTTTCATCCTGGGCAAAGGCCTCCATAGAAAATTGATGGATTACTAAAAAAGAAATACAAAATATCAGTGTACGTTTCATGCGAACAAAAATATTATAAATTATACAATCATTTCAATTGTCATGAATTTAACTTCTCAGGTTCGTCGCAATTTCATTCGTTCATAACTAATTATCCCCTGAATTTGCAATTCCGATAATATACTTTAGGTTTGTGAGACACCTCCTAAAAACCGCAGGCAATGATCAAGGGCAAATCTTCTTATCCTTTCGAAACAATTGCGCTGGCTGTCGCATTTTCCCCGCGTCTGGAGGCACTTATTGCGGAAGCCAAACGGTTCACTACCCTATTTAATGCCCGCATTGTATTTATTCATGTCGGGAAACGCTCGGGGGAAAAAGAAAAACACCTTGCCAATATTTTAAATCATTATGGCTTCACAGATGCCAACTCAACGGTGGTTTGGAAGGAGGGAGACGCGGTGGAAACAATCCTGTCTGTCTGCAAAGCGCAAATAGTAGACCTGCTTATCATTGGTGCAGTAGAAAAGGAGAATATGTTGAAGTATTACCTGGGTTCCGTTTCCAGGGAAATAAGCCGCAGAGCAAAATGTTCTGTTCTGATGATCATTGAACCGAAATTAAATCCTGTCCCTTTTCAAAGAATGGTAGTAAACGGACATGATCATTCCAAAAGTATCCATAGCATTGAAACAGCAATATACGTTGCGCAAAAGGAAAAGCTAAAGGATGTCATCATTGTTGATGAAGTGGATATTCCTGCTGTGAGCATGAGTATTGCTGATGACAGCACAGAACCCGAAGCAGCATATTTTAAAGAATCAATCCTCTCAGAGGAAAATTCAAAACTTGAGGAATTAATTTCCAGGATTGACAGCAATGGTATTTTGCTGAAAGCGAAAACATTTTCCGGCCGGCGCGGATTTACCATCGGTCAATATGCACAGAGCGTAAATGCTGATCTACTTGTAGTCAATTCCCCTGACCATCACATGAATATTTTTGACCGCATTTTTACGCATGACCTCGAATATATGCTGGCTGATTTACCCTGCAATATGCTCATCGTGCATTCAAGGGTTTTCTGATCTATGGAGACGCTTTCCCATAGTGATGTAGTTGTACTATTCACTTCAATCAGCATCATGCTGCTTGCATCACGCATGTTTGCTGAACTTGGCAGGAAAATTAAACTTCCAATTGTAATGGGCGAAATGATCGTCGGTGTTATTCTCGGACCCTCAATAGTCGGAATGATTTTCCCGGAATTCTTCAATCATTTTTTTCCTGAAACCGGAAATGTTGCGATTTCGATGAATGCAATTACTCAGATTTCTGTGGTGATGCTATTATTTGTTGCAGGAATGGAAGTTCAACTTCCTGTTGTACTCAAACAGGGAAAACTTGCATTGTATACAAGTCTCACAAGCCTTGCAATTCCATTCACTATCGGGTTTTGGGTGGCATGGTTAAGACCTGATTTATTCCAGCTCCAATCTGAAGAATCACATTTGATCCTGTCTGTTTTCTTTGGAACTGCGATGGCTATCACCGCACTACCTGTCATTGCCAGGATACTGATGGATATGAACATGTACCGGACCAAATTAGGAATGTTGATAATGGCCTCTGCCATGTTCAATGACCTTATCGGCTGGCTGATATTTTCCATTGTACTTGCAATGATGGAGCATCGTGGAGTAGGGAGTGACCTCGGATTAACCATTTTATATGTGCTCGCATTCGGCGCATTTATGCTTACAATAGGAAGAAAATTGTTGAGCAAGTCATTGCCCTATATTCAGACAAAGCTTTCCTGGCCGGGAGGAGTATTGTCCTTCTCTCTTGGACTTTGTTTTATTTGCGCAGCTTTTACTGAAGGCATGGGAGTTCATGCTATACTTGGCTCTTTTATTATGGGAATTGCGCTGGGTGACAGTGTCCATTTGCATGAACGTGCGCGGGAAATTATACATCAATTTGTGACCAACATTTTTGCACCATTGTTTTTTGTCAGTATTGGCTTACATGTAAATTTCATCGAACATTTCAACCTTCAGCTCATTCTGATTGTACTTGTCATTGCCTCTGTCGGAAAAATCAGTGGTGCAAGTATCGGTGCTTACATAGGTGGTCTTGATTTCCGTAATTCACTGGCAGTGGGATTCGGAATGAATGCCCGTGGTGCAATGGAAATATTACTCGGCACGATTGCATTCAAGGCCGGAATTATTCAGGCTGATCTGTATGTTGCCTTGATTGTGATGGCTCTCCTTACAAGCATCAGCAGCGCCCCGCTAATCAAATGGGCGATTAGAAAGGAATACAAGCAAGTCTGAAACGCTGTCAAATATCGCTGTCATATTTCCGTTATTACTGCAACATGAAAATTTTTCTTATCGGCTTTCCCGGCAGTGGCAAAACTTACCTTGCAGAAAAATCCGCGGAACTTCTCAAATATCCGTTAAAAGATACAGATCGAATGATCGAATTGGAAGACGGAGAAACCATTCATGAGATATTTAAAAAACAGGGTGAAGCTTTATTCAGGGAAAAGGAAGCTGAAGTTCTCAGAACGCTTTCAAAAAACAGACAAGCCATCATCGCAACTGGCGGCGGCCTTCCTTGTGTCAAAGGGAATATGGAATGGATGAATGAAAATGGATTTACCATCTATCTCGAAGCCAGCGCAGCATTTTTATTTCATCGCCTGCTAAAAGAAAAAAAAACCAGGCCGCTGATTTCCCACCTGACCGATATAGAACTCATGATTTACATTACGGAAACACTTGCTGGAAGAAGAAGCTACTACGAGAAAGCAAACCTGACTATAAATGCAGAAACTTGCACCCCTGTCAAATTAAGCAGCGCTATTGGCAGGAAAATAAAAATGAGTTGATCCCGCAGACGCCAGGTTTAACGCTGGTATTTAGTTCTCCATCTTTTTGATACCGAGTATCTTTTTGGATGAATCTGGTAAATAGGAATTGAAATAGCTGCGATTCCCAACCCCGCAAGCGAATAAGTGATTGCATCTTCGTTCTTTTTGTGATACTTAACTTCGTTTTCCTTCCTTAAATGCTCTGCCGGAAAATATAATATGCCGTAAGCAAGGGTTGCCAATCCAGCGGATAGAATAATTGTACCCGATAATGCTTTAATAATACGGTGTTGTTTTGATGGAGGCGGAGTTATCCACTGTAAATTTTCAGGTCGGAAACGAACCTTATTCACTTCATACATTGTATCAGTTATGAGATTGATTTTGCCCTTGCGAATAACAAATTTTTCGTCTGATTTTAATTTGAAGATCACTGTTTCATCTTTATGAAAATACTTGACCTGTCCAACAGGGAATTTATAAAAGATCAACTCCCGATATTGACCTTTGACAGATGTGGTAAATGCAATGAAGACAAAAATTAGCAGCGTGAAATTTCCAGCTGATCTTTCCGGGTATATTTTTTTTGAAGACATCTGTACAGTTAAAAGGTATTTCAGCTTAAATAAACCCCTGCAGATGTTTCATTCAGTATTACTGAAACATGTTCCTGCAATGTTGTTGCCAACGAGAGTCCTGCAAAATCGGCGGATATCGGGTAGCGTTTATGATTCCTGTCTACCAGCACTACTGTTCTGAGTTTTTTGAGATCTGCAGAAAGAAATGGGCGCAAGGCATACATCATGGTTTTTCCTGAATTGAGCACATCATCAACAACAATCACAATTTTATCTTTCAAAGAAGCTGAAGCAACGGAAATATTTACTTCTTCGTCATGATGGCTGTGTTTGTTAATTTTTATCGTAATCAGGTGCACCTCCAGAGATGATATTTTTTTTAAGCAAGCAGCAATCTTTTCAGCGACTGCATACCCGCTTGATAAAATACCGGCAAGGATAATCTCCTTTTCACCGGCATTGTCTTCATAAATCTGCCATGCGATCCGGTTAATTTTCTGATCAATCTGGACACTATCAAGGATCAAGGTTTGAATTTGCATGGCGCAATATTAGAAATTACTAAAGAAAGCACCCTATTTACATTGCGAGTAATAGTGATTCGCCCTACGATTAGGGCTTTCTACTTAGGCAATACCCTGTTTTTACCAATAATTATTGAAATAGGGGGCATTGTCAGCCTATTTTTGACCCATCAAACAAACACAAAGATATGAGCACAAGAGAAGTACAAGACATTATCCATCAATTAGGCGTTTTCATGTTCCGCGGCGGTTCTATTAACGAAGGAATGCTGGTTGCACGCTATAATATCAGGGATGCAAGGATTGAATATTATTTTATTCATACCTCAAAACTGAATGACTACAGCGATGCGAAAAAGGCACATGAGCTGAATGCACATCATAGACTCGGAAATATGATTGACGTAAATACGATTGTAAGGGCACAACTCTTTAACTAAGCTGTAAAATGAAAAACCTGAGCACCTTCAATAAAATTTTCCTGCTATTCTGCGCAGCACTGTTTCTGTTGCTGGTCTTAAAGGCACCGCATGATAAAGAAAGTCAGGGGAAACAAAATCATGAAATTGTGAAGAATGATGAATGACCGGATTTGATTTTTAATAATATCACTAAAAATCACAAACCGAAATTTCTCAGCAATAAAGAAAACTTCAGGGCTTCTTCTTTGCAAAACCCTTTCGTTGCATGTCACCCCAGTTGCGGACGCCGGTAAGTAAATCAAGGTTTCCCCTGATGGCATAGTAAACGGTCATAGGATGTATAAGGACCGGCTCAATCAAAGCAGTCATGAGTAACCTGATGATATCCCGCTTTTTCTTGTACTGGTGATATGATAACTCTTCAAATAATATTGCACTGGTCGAGTACATAATTGCGAAAGTGTAGATCACGAAAAAAAGCGTGATGAAGAGTTCGATATTCAATATTCCCAGGAAGGCCATCACTATAAGGTAAACAAATGCAAGCGATTCAATAATGGGAGCAAGCCATTCAAAGATCAGCCAATAAGGCATGGATACCATTCCCAGGAACCTGTAACGCGGATTGAAAATTAAATTTTTATGAAACCAGAGTGTTTCCGCCGTTCCGCGTGTCCAGCGATTTCGCTGGCGTCCAAGGATCTTGAAACTTGCCGGCGCCTCCGTCCAGCACAATGGATCAGGAAGATAAACAACCTTGTATTTTATTTTCTGCTCTTCCATCAGCCGGCGCATGCGAATAACAAGCTCCATATCTTCACCGACGGTCTTATGATTGTAGCCGCCTGAATCAATGGCAATTGTTTTGTCAAACATTCCAAAGGCACCCGAGATCAGGATCAGTCCATTGAGCTTACTCCAGGCCATGCGACCCATCAGGAATGCCCTGATATATTCAAGTACCTGCGCGCGTGGCAAAAAATCCTTCGGCAGGTTGACTTCAACAATTTTTCCATCCTGCACCTTGCATGAATTCGCAATTCGAACTACACCTCCCACGGCAATTACTCTTTCTTTATCGGTTTGCTCCATAAATGGTTTTACCATTTTAAGCAATGCCTCATATTCAAGAACACAGTCAACATCAATCGCAGCAAAGTAATCGTACTTGCTCACGTTGATTCCCGAATTGAGCGCATCTGCTTTTCCGCCATTCACCTTGTCGACCACTGTAAGTTTGGTAAGTGATGGAATTCTTGATTTGTAAACAGCACGGATCGGTTTACAGTCTATCTTCTGGTCAAAGGCATACGGAACCGGCTCCAGGTCGTACGCTTCAATCATTAATTGCATCGTTTTGTCCTTGCTGCCGTCATTGATGATGATCACCTCGAAGTTTACATAGTGGATATTCAGCAGTGACCGGATGTTGTCCACGATGGTTGCCTCTTCATTGTATGCCGGGGCAAGAATAGAAATGGAAGGCGCCGTCGGAGCGGTCAAGATGGTCCTGTAGTCAATAAAACTGTTCTTCCTGATATAATTGATGATGTCAAGTCCTGAATAAGTGGATAGGATTACATAGGTAGCAAAAATCAGGCATGAATACACCAGTATAAAGTGATCCGCGAATTTTGTGAAGTAATAGAAAAAGTATCCCATGTGTTCAATTCATCCTTTTTATCATTTACATCCGTGCATCGGATGCATGACTTATTATAAGCTGAAGCCTTTCATTTTTTAAGTCTGCTATCGCAGAAAGAATTTTTTTCCCACGATCTCCAAGTGTGACCAGTCCTTTCACGGAATGTAAAGCATGCTGCAACTCAGGAACAGGTTGCCGGAGTATCCTTTCATAAAGCGGTATGCTTTTTTCTGAAGCAATTGTTTCCAGCGACCTCAGGATTTCATTCTGCACTAGAGAAGATTCATGTGCATACATACTGATTAATTTTTCTTCCGCCTGCAGCGCATTCATTTCACGCAGGGCCTTAATCACAGCCTGCTTGAATGAATCATCATCGCTTTCCAGGAGCTTTATCAATATCGGAACTGCGCTATTCTGTTTGAATGCACCGATCATCGAAATACAAAATAGTACAACTGATTTATTCGGTGAGTTTAGCCAGGTATTAAAGGCAGGAATATTGCCTTCAGGAATTTTGACAAGCATCGCATGCAAATTGGCCATATCCCAGGCACTCAGGGCCTCGCTTTCTTTCTCCAGGAAAAACAGGGGATCTTTTTCGCTTAATTTTACCAATGCTATCCGGGCTTCCATACGGAGAATTTCATTCTTGCTTTTGATAAATTGCAGAATTGGTGTTGTTGCCTCCCTGATGTTCATCAACGCCAGTTCACGCAAACCCTTCGCCACAAGGTACCACTTCCTGCTTTTGAGCTTTTCCAAAGAGTCCTGGTGAAATTCCAGTTTGCGGTAAATTAACTCCAGGCGCACAGCCGTTTCTCCGGTAAAATTTTCATGCAGGTGTATCAGCTCCTCAAGAAGAACACTCCTCCGGTGCTTATTCTTCAGGTCATTTTTATCAAACAAAGTAAAAAATGTCCCGGAAATTAATCTGCTGTCATCTTCAAACAGAAGCTGGGTAAAAACCGGCTGGTATTTTTTTCTGATGTATTTTTCTGTTCTGCTCCTGTTCGTCTTGAAAATACGGCTGCCAATGATTACAGCAAACAGAATGGTTATGATGAGGCAAAAAATTAAAATGACGCCCATTAATATTCTGATGTGAATAGGGAAGGAGTACAATAGCTTTCCCCATTCATCAGCAGTATTAGGAATTTCATAAAGATCAATCTGAAGAAATGACATAACTGGCTGCACTTAAAAAAAGTAAATGTGAATTATTAAGGCGAAAGCAAAAGTAAAAGCACCGGGCAGTGAAAAGCAGTTGCTACTCCAACTTTTTCAACAAGGTTTCCAGTTGATCCAGTATATTTTTTCTCCTGTCGGCAATGTAACTTTTGATGCCTGGAATGAAATTACCCGGATCTGTTGGATCACCGATTGTAGAAGAAAGGTTCGAGTCAAAGTCCGTATTCGAATACATTTTGTTGGAATCAGCATAAACTCCCAGCCGTATTTTTGCAGACAAACTATCCACCATTTTATTAATATTCTCCGGGAGGAAATCAGTATTTAATAATTCACGGAGATACAGGAGATATTGTCTTTGAATCAATTTATTCCTGCCAAGAGTGCGCGTTAACAACGGACGCTCATCGCGATAAGGCACAGAATCCGGGATCAGGATATTCATCCTGATTAACTGGTCATAATTCAATATCGGATTCCAAGCTGCGAAAGCATAATTTCCATCCAGGGAGATCCAATGCCACCTGCTTGAAACAGTATCATGGTACACAAAAAAATTATGCGGGTAAAACATATTGTAGGCATCCACATTACCGATCAGGTTATTGATTGCCCATGCTTTCAGGCATTGATGCAAAGAGAATTTTGCCTCGAGGCGCTTCTGGTATTCCGCTTCAGTTCCTGACGAATCATTGATAAGCTGGATGAACCGGACAAGGTCACTCCAGTCATTTTTTTTCGTGTTCGTCTTCAATACGTATTTGTTGTAATAGGAATCCTGCCGGGCTCCGTAATCAACAAAATTTGCCAATGGCTCTCCCTGGTATAGGTTGCCTTTGGCTTCATGAAAATTCCGTTCTAAAAAAACATCATCTATATTTTCAGTGGCAAGGTAAAATCCCCAGAATTTGTCATTGATATAAACCTTTGCATAGGTTGCACGAGGAGCAGGAAGTCCGTTTTTATTCAAGATGTCCAGGTACAATTTTTCGCGCAGCATCGTAGGATCCTTGAAATTATTGGTCAGGTTTATTTCACAAAGACCCTTGTAATCCTGTCCTTTTTTAAACTTATCAAATTTGATTCGAAAAGATTTTTTTACACCCGGATAAAAGTCATAACTCGATTCTCCTTTATACCGGATGCCGCAGGCAAAAATCATCTTGCCATCAACCATGATGTTCGCCTGCAGGTATTTATTATTCCTCAATGAATCCCCGACATGCTTGTAGATCCTGAGTGAATCAATGTAATTACATTGTGTAAAATAAATTTTAAAAGAATGGAGCGTATCTTTTTCAAAGAATGCTTCACCATATTCCTTTATCTTTTTTTCTACTGCCGGCTTAACCTGGCCGGATGACACATGAATACAAAAAATAGAAAGCAAAAAAGCAATGGAACGGACTTTCATAGATATCAGAAAATGTTTTTAAGAGAAATATTCAATGTGATGCGCTGAAAAAATCTGTCAGCAGCGGCCTGTTCCCTGGTATATCCCATTTCACCTTTCACCAGCCATCTTCCAAATGCTGCACGTTGAATTTCGACTCCACCGGAATAACTTTTCAGTGTAGCAGGGTCTCCGGCATCGGCTTTCAAGGTCGCAGGATCAAGTGTTGCAGCGGATGGTACATCGGGCGAACGGCCACTGCCTAATTTTATTCCAATGTAATTGTCGGCATCACTTACATAGTACCTGATATTTAATATCAGGGTCGTACTTGCGTCTTTATTAATAGAGTTTCCGACAGTGTTTTTCAAGGTAATCTGCGGCGTGTAATAAGCCCTTAAAGAAAACCAATAGTTCCGGAAGTAATTTCCAAGGTAAACGGTGTATAGCAAAGTACCCTGATTTTTCTTCAAATAGATAAGTGAGTCATCACGGGGACTGCTTACCTTTTTTCCAACCTTTAGCTTGAGGGAATCATTGGTGTCAAAATGAAGGTAACGCGCGCCAAGTGACATTTCAAATCCTCCAAAGAGTTTTTGATAAATATCACCTCCGAATTTATAATCCGGAAAAATGGAAACCTGGGAATAGCCGCCGTTCAGGTATGCATAAGTCCCTTTCACAAAATTCACATACGCATCCAGCTCACCCTGCCATCCGCCTTTTCCGAATTTATCAGCATAGTTGCCTCTCAAACTAAGGGATGCGAATTTAAAACTCTTGCCATATTCAACCGAAGAAAGTTGTTGCGGGGTGTTTTGCCTGTTGTAGAAATCAACCACGTAACCGAAAGTAAGATGATTGTTGAGTTTTAATCCTCCAGTCTCATTCAGCATTTTCAATGCATCCTTGTTACCGGGATTTAATTCCAGGATCTTTCGCAAAGTCAGTGAAGCTGTAAGTTTATCCTGCTGTCGTAAACTTACTTTCACTTTTTTCATCAGGAAAAGTTCCGAGGTCGGAAAGTAACCCAAAGCAATCTTGATGTATTCATTGGCAACAGTAAATTGTTCTGTCCATATTTCAACATCGATCAAGGCATCAAGCGCATCTGCAAAATCAGGTTTTTCTATCAATACCTTACTGAATTCTGTCCGGGCTTCATTGTATTGCTGGTCCCATGCATACGTGCGGCCTAAAAATGACCGGACATCATAATAATCCTGTTTGCTATCCAGAATGGCATTCAGAATTTTCCTCGATTGGATGTATTCCTTATTGTAAGCGAGGTTCCGGGCCCGTTTGAAAAGTGCATCAATGTCCGTGGTATCGCTAACAACAATGATCGTGTCAGAAACAGCTTTTTTTTGCGCAAACCCATTCGTTGGTTTCATGCATAAAAAAGCAATGAATACAGACCATAAGAATACCCGCTGAATCATTTTCGAAAGAAAAGAAAAAAAATTTTCTGTGCGATGAAATATTTATGCTTTCATCAACAATTTTTTTACACGAACGGAGAGTTCATTTGGACTGAAAGGTTTGGTGATAAAATCATCCGCACCGAGTTGAAAAGCTTCCAATACCGTTTTCTCCAGTCCAATGGATGAGACGATAATGATGGGCGTTTTATACTTAAGTGTCTTCCTTACGTGATTCACAATCTCCAGTCCATTGAGGTAGGGCATCATAATATCAGTGATGATCAGGTCAGGTTTTAATTCTTCAATCCTCGCAGCAGATTCCTTCCCATCATGCGCAAGATGTACTTCATAACCTTCCTTACGAAGTTTGAATTCAACCATCTTCAACACCATCTCATCATCTTCACAAATCAGAATTTTCATACTGAAATCTAGCAGTTTGCCTTTTAGAAAATCAACCGTTCATTGAAATCAAAAACTCTTCATTCGATTTGGTTCCTTTCATGTTCTGTAAGAGGAATTCCATCGCTTCCATCGCAGTCATATCAGAAAGGTGATTGCGCAAGATCCACATTTTCTGAAGCATTTCCTTGTCGAGCAACAAATCATCCCTCCGTGTACTGGAAGCAACCAGGTCAATAGCAGGGAAAATACGTTTGTTTGAAAGCTTCCTCTCTAACTGCAACTCCATGTTACCTGTTCCTTTGAATTCTTCAAAGATAACTTCATCCATTCTCGATCCTGTTTCAGTTAACGCTGTTGCAATGATGGTAAGAGAGCCGCCATTTTCAATTTTACGGGCAGAGCCGAAAAAACGCTTCGGCTTGTGCAAGGCATTTGCTTCAACACCACCACTCAGTACCTTGCCTGAGGCAGGCGCTACCGTATTATATGCCCGTGCTAACCGGGTGATGGAATCAAGTACGATCACTACATCATGCCCGCATTCAACCATGCGTTTTGCTTTTTCAAGGACGATGTTTGCAATTTTTACGTGGCGTTCAGCCGGCTCATCAAAAGTAGATGCCACCACTTCAGCATTTACACTTCTTGCCATATCCGTAACTTCCTCGGGACGTTCATCGATCAATAATACGATCAGGTAAACTTCCGGGTGATTTGCCGCGATAGCATTGGCAATGTCTTTGAGAACTGTTGTTTTACCCGTCTTTGGCTGTGCAACTACAAGTCCACGCTGGCCTTTACCTATTGGTGTGAACATATCCATTACACGTGTTGTGTAGTTTGATTTATCTCCACTGAGGTTTAATTTTTCAAAAGGGAAGAGGGGAGTGAGGTAGTCAAAATGAATCCTGTCCTTTGCCACCTGTGGATCCTGGCCATTCACAAGGTCAACCTTTACCAGCGGAAAATATTTTTCTCCTTCGCGGGGAGGTCGCACAGTTCCCCTTACTGTATCACCTGTCTTAATACCGAATAATTTAATTTGTGAAACTGATACATAAACATCATCGGGAGACGTAAGGTAATTGTAATCTGATGACCTGAGGAATCCAAATCCATCAGGCATGATTTCAAGAACGCCTTCTGCCGTAATCACACTATCCAGTTCATATACCGGTTCCTGGATGGTGAATTCTTTACGCTGACGGTAAGTATTGTTGTTGTTATTGTTATTCCCGTTGTTGTTGTTGTTGTTACTGTTGTTATTGTTCCCATTTCCTCTGTCGAAATCATTCCGTTGCTGCTGGGTTTGTTGCTCGCGCACAGGCTCTCTCATTTCAGGAGCTACTTCTTTTAAAACGACTTCCTCAGGCATTCTTTTTTCTACTACCGGCTTTGGCGCCTGTGTCCTCACTACAGGAGCAGTGGTCTGTACAGATGTTCCTGCTTCTCCTTCTTTCTTTGGTGGAATTATCCGTTTACGTCTTAACTGTGGATTTCCGCTTTCCACAGGTTGCGGAGCTGATGCAGCTTTCACCGGTTCAGCCTTTGCTGGTTCTTGCTTTTTGATTTCCACCTTTTCATCACCCCCGAATTTTTTTGCCGAAAGCGTAC